>JASLIE010000102.1 GCA_030152985.1 Bacillaceae bacterium | reverse complement strand
GGAAGAAGCTGAGATTCCTAAGTTTGAAAAAGCACTTATTTTTGGAATTGGTTACGCAGGTACAATTGGTGGGTTAGGTACTTTAATTGGAACCCCACCCAATATTATTTTAGCAGCCCAAGTTCAGGAGTTATTTGGTGTTGAAATATCATTTGCAAGTTGGATGATGCTTGCGGTGCCAATTGTCATTGTTTTATTGTTAACGACTTGGGTTTATTTAGGGCGTGTCGCCTTTAAAATGACAATTAAGGGCTTGCCAGGTGGAAAAGAAATGATTCAAAATGAACGCCAAAAGTTGGGGAAAATGTCTCAAGAAGAAAAAGCTGTCGCAATTGTTTTTCTAGTGACAGCCTTCTTTTGGATTAGCCGTGAGTTTGTCTGGGTAAATTTCTTTCCTGATATTAAAGATGGTATGATCGCTATCTTTGCAACCGTCGTTTTATTTATGATACCAGCACGTCAATCACGTGTGTTAGACTGGGAAGATTCACGTGAAATTCCTTGGGGGATTTTACTTTTATTTGGTGGTGGTCTTGCGATTGCCGCAGGCTTTAAAGAAACAGGTCTATCAGAATGGATAGGGTCACAACTGACTGTTTTAGACGGACTAAACTTACTTCTTGTGATGGGCTTGTCTTCATTGCTTATTTTAGTTCTCACTGAATTTACATCAAATACTGCAACAGCAACAATGATCTTACCTGTTTTAGCAGCGCTTGCTCTTTCTTTAAATATTCACCCTTATGCCTTGATGGTTCCGGCAGCAATGGCTGCAAATAGTGCTTTTATGCTCCCTGTTGCAACACCGCCAAATGCAATTATTTTTGGTACGGGTCGAATTAAAATCGTTGAAATGGTTCGGGTTGGTTTTATCATTAATTTGTTTGTGCTCTTCTTAGTTGTTTTAGCTGTATATTTCTTAGTGCCGTTCTTTTGGGGGATCGATTTACACACTGTCCCAAGCGAATTTTTGAAATAACATATTGACAAAATATTCTGATAACTGTAAAATAAGAGAAAAAAAAGGGGCGCTTAATATGAAAATGATCGACCTTGGACTTTATCCAGTACGCATCTTAACAGGCTTTTTAGGGGTCGCTGTTGCTTTAGTCATTATGCCAGTTTTTTTATTCACGCAAGACGTGACAGTTTTTGAGAGTATTGTTAATTTTATAATTAATAAGAAATAAGTCTAAGAGAGGAAATTCATTAAATTGAATTTCCTCTTTTTAATTTAATGCATTCAACTTAAAAAAACGGTATACTAATTAAGGTAAGTAAATTATAAGGATGAGAGGTTAGTAGAGTGAAATCAAAACTATCTAAAATAATCTTTCGTATCATTCTAATAACCGTTGTACTTCTTGCTATCCTTTTAACGTTATCCTTTATATTAAATCAAAATAAACAAACAAAAATGACCCTTGTTGAACCTTTTTTAACAAAAAAAGTGATGGAATATAAGCCGCTTGTAGAAACTGAGGCAAGGAAGAACGAGGTTGAAAACCATGTGCCTGTTATATTAGGCATGATGATGCAAGAATCTGGTGGTCGTGGCAGTGATCCAATGCAATCCTCTGAAAGTTTATGTGGTGAGATTGGTTGTATTGAGGATCCAAGTGAATCAATTGCTCAAGGTGTTTTATATTTTTCTAAGGCCTTAAAAGCAGCAGAAAATGATGTTTATTTAGCTGTTCAATCTTATAATTTTGGGCTTGGTTTTATTGATTACGTTAAAGCAAATGGTGGCAGATATACGCAGGAAATTGCAATCGATTTTTCTCAGAAAATGTACAAAGCAGCAGAAGATAAATCAATCTATACATGTTTACGTGAAGAGGCTAAAGAATTTGATGCCTGTTATGGTGATATTTATTACGTGCGAGACGTGATGGCATACAAAGATATATTTCTAGAGATGGAGGATAAATAATGTTAAAACGAGTTCCGTCTTGTGTACGGTTTTCTTTTTATTTAGGTCTTGTTCAATTTTTACTAGGCGGTTATTTAATCATTAAAGAGCTGATTGCAGGGAGCTATGTCCCGCCTGAATCAATGGGGACTTTATTTTTAGCAATCGGGATTGCCTTGCTTGCTAGAACTTATGTGAAGTCATTAGGTGTGGCAGAGTGTGGAAGTAGTTGTAAACGAATATAAGGAGGTGTCATTATGAAACTGATTCATACAGATCATGCACCACAAGCACTTGGTCCTTATTCACAAGCGATTGAGGCAGGTGGATTTGTGTTTGTGTCAGGTCAAATTGCGATTGATCCAAAAACAAATGAGATAAAACAAGGCATTGAAGCACAAACGCATCAAGTGATGGAGAACTTGCAAGCTATTTTAAAAGAAGCAGGTAGCAATTTCAGTGATGTTGTTAAATTTACAATCTTTTTAGCTGACATGGAAGATTTCGCTAAAGTAAATGAAATCTACGGAAGCTATTTAACAGAACCCTACCCTGCAAGAGCAACTGTTGAAGTTAGCAGACTGCCAAAAGATGTTCAGGTTGAGATGGATGTGATTGTGCATAAAAAATAAGAGGCAAGCGCACGACGCGCTTCCTCTTATTTATTTTGCCGATAATTACTGACAACGAACCCAAGAATAAAGCCAAGTGTAGTTGAGAGAATAATTGAAAGTGTAAAGTTTTCAACTTCTTCCCTTTTTTCATAAGGATATGTTGTGTCGCGACCTAGAATCTTACCGGTTGTTAAAAAGTCGAGTTCAGTGATGTTATAAAAATCAAATAGCTTTGCAGCGTCTTTGATTGAGACGTTGCTCATTTTATTTTCAATCCGATGAATTGAACGTTCAGAGACACCTGATAGTTTCGAGGCTTCTTCAACAGAAATATTTAATCTCTGACGTTTCAAATAGCAAAGGTCAGATACCTTGTCAATATTTTCTGTAATTTGTTTCTTTAAAAATTGATTTCCACTGTTTTCGGTAAACATAAAATACCCCCCTAATATAATCGAACTGACATCTTAATTCTATTCTATCAAAAAAAACGGTTAATAAGCTAGTTGAATCCCTTAATTTATTGATATATTTCTAATTCTTTTTTAATTTCTTTTCGAATCTTGCTTAAACAAGCATCTACTGTTTTACCGTGAATGATGCGCCCATTAACATGTGCAAAAGGGCTGACTGCACATAAACCACAATGAGAGAGACAATCGTTCATTAAAACAGCGACTTCTGGAAATTCTTCTTCAATGATATTTTCGATATCAATCGAGGTGATTGGATTAGCACTACATACATCTACAATGACAATCCCCAAACAATCACTTCTTTCTAAATTTTAATTTTGCGTCCAGGCGCTTTAGCTAGCCAAGTAATGAGGGTGATGATACCACCTGAAATAAGAAGTCCACTTGTCACAAAGAAGACCCCTTTAAAGCCATAACTACTTGCGACAAAGCCTCCTAGTAAAGGTCCAATAATATTACCTAAAAACCTTAAACTCGTATTGTAGCCCAGCACTTCACCTTGCATAGCAAGCGGGGCATTTTGTCTGATGTAAGCAATTCTGACTGGATCAATTCCACCAAGCGTAAGTCCGATTAAGAAGCGTAAAATAAGCAATTGAACAAAACCTGTGACAAAGGCAAGTGGGAAATAAATAAAGCCAACTAAAAACAGAAGACCAATAATGACCTTCACATAGCCGAGCTTATCCCCAAGTTTCCCCCAGTTTCTAGCCATGATTAAATTACCAAGTCCGGCAGCTGAAAAAGCTAAACCTGAATAAAGCGCAATCCGAACAGGTCCATTGATCTCTTCTACAAAGAGTGGTAGAATCGGCTGAATGCTAAAGTGTGCGATTTGAACAAGTGCAGACATTAACATAATAATTAAAAGCATGGGGTCGCGTAAAATGTGCAAAACAACATCTTTCCGTGAATAGTGTTCGAGCCCATTGGCTGGTTTAATCGTATACATCATTTCTTTCACACCAAATGTGACTAGAATTGCAGAAGTAAACAAAGTGATTGAAACCATTTTAAATGTGAAAGAATAACCGAAGATATCTGCTAAAAAACCACCAAGTAGAGGTCCAAGAAGACTTCCGGCAACACTTCCGGTTTGAAGTGTCCCAAGTACTTTACCGGCAATTTCCTTGGGTGTTTGGACCGAGATGAGTGCTTGAGACATGGGAATGAACCCGGTAAAAATCCCCATCAAAAACCTTAAAATAAAGAGTTGCAAGACAGAAGTTGCAAAGCCCATCAAAAGAACGGTTAGAGCAAGTCCTGATGCTGAGATGATTAAGATTTTTTTACGTCCGTATTGGTCACCAATTCGTCCCCAAATAGGTGAAATCAAAAAGGCGGTAACAAATGTAACACCAAAAATTAGCCCAGACCATTTTTGAATATAGGCATCTGAAAAGTTACCAAATGTTTGTATATAAAGTGAGATAAAAGGAATAATCATGGTCATACTTGCAGCAACAAAAAAGTTTGCAAACCACATAATTGTCACGTTACGGTTAACTAATGTTTTTTGATAATCGATAAGTATACACCTTTCTTAAAGCAGTAGCTTATCTTTATTATACGCTTTTATGACTTTAAAGACTATGGTAAATGCTTATTTGTTAAAAAGCATTTACTGTTTTTAGTAAAATATAGTATAATATAATTATAACTGTTCAAAAAGAGTTAAAAATTAATGAGGTGTGAATAATAATGAAACGAATAAAATTATCGGTAATCTTAATGATGACAGTTTTACTAACAGCTTATATCTTTCCGATGAAAGCATCGGCTGTTCAATTAGAAAGCGATAAAGCAATTATTGTTTATGGAGCGAATTTAAATGATGCCCAAAGAAATGAAGTTAAAGATATTTTTGAATTTGATTCACTTGGGGAGACAAGAGAGCTTGTCGTAACAGGACAAGATATTGCCCATTA
>JASLIE010000034.1 GCA_030152985.1 Bacillaceae bacterium | reverse complement strand
TACATGGGCCTGAACTCGAAAAAGCTGCTTATGATAATGGATGTGATTTATTTTATGAAGCAAGTGTTGGTGGTGGGATTCCCTTATTAAGAAGCCTCTCTGATGGGCTTGTATCAGACCGAATTGAACAGGTCATGGGAATTGTAAATGGAACAACAAACTATATTTTAACGAAAATGGATGAAGAAGGTCAAAGTTATGAGGATGCTTTAGCCAAGGCACAAGAGCTTGGATTTGCAGAAGCTGATCCAACAGCTGATGTTGAAGGGCTTGATGCCGCACGAAAAATGGTTATTTTAGCTCGCCTTTCATTCTTAACTGATGTCGAACTTGATGATGTCGAGGTGGATGGGATTTCAACCCTTTCTGTGACAGATCTTGAGTACGGAAACAAACTTGACCTCACAATGAAACTCATTGGTTTTGCAAAACGAAATGATCAACAAGTTGAGGTTAGTGTCCAACCAACATTTTTATCAAATCAACATCCACTTGCTGCAGTGAAAAATGAATATAATGCTGTCTACGTCAGTGCAGAAGCAGTTGGTGAGACTATGTTTTACGGTGCAGGTGCAGGTGGGCTTCCGACAGCAACTGCTGTCATGAGTGATGTTGTTGTCGCCATTAAAAATATGTTACTCGGTGTAAATGGTAACCAGTTAATTAAACCTAGCTTTAAAAAAGAAATCACACCTGAAGAAAATCGCTACAGTCAGTTTTATTTACGCCTAAATGTTAAAGATGAGACCGGTGCTTTTGCATCTATCTCTGAGCTCTTTAATCAAAAAGGGATTAGTTTTGAACGTATTTTACAAACGCCAAGTAAGGAAGGCGATTTTGCTGAAGTTGTTGTTGTCACGCATAAAACATCTCTGGCAAATTTCAAATTAGCTCTTGAAAAACTAAATGATTTAAGCGTTGTTGAAACTGTCCAAAGTTACTTCCGCGTAGAAGGAGACGAATAATATGAATTGGGAAGGATTAATCGCAGAATATAAAGACTATTTACCCGTTAATGAAGAAACACCTGTTTTAACTTTACAAGAAGGAAACACACCACTTGTGTATTTCCCACATTTATCTAAAGAGTTAGGCATTGAACTTTACGGAAAAGTTGAAGGCGCAAACCCTACCGGTTCATTTAAAGACCGTGGCATGGTAATGGCCGTTGCTAAAGCAAAGGAAGCTGGCAGTAAATCAGTCATTGCCGCTTCAACAGGCAATACCTCTGCATCAGCTGCAGCCTATGCAGCTAAGGCAGGGATGAAAGCGATTGTTGTCATCCCGAAAGGAAAGGTAGCGCTCGGTAAACTCGCACAAGCTGTTATGTACGGCGCTGAGATTGTTGAGATTGATGGAAATTTTGACGACGCTCTTAAAATGGTTCAAAAGGTGAGCGAAACCCATCCAGTAACACTTGTTAACTCAGTCAACCCTTTCCGTTTAGAAGGACAAAAAACAGCAGCTTTTGAAATTATTGACCAACTCGGATCTGCACCTGATATTTTAGCAATCCCTGTTGGAAACGCTGGAAATATCAGTGCTTACTGGAAGGGTTTTAAAGAATACGCAGACAAAAAGCAGACAAGCCTGCCTAAAATTTACGGATTTGAAGCTGAAGGTTCAGCAGCAATTACAAAAGACAAGGTCATTACTGAACCTGAAACAGTTGCAACTGCTATTCGTATCGGAAACCCAGCAAGTTGGGATTTAGCAACAAAGGCACGTGATGAATCAGGCGGGATGATTCAATCTGTTTCTGATGAGGAAATTATTCAGGCCTTTAAAACATTACCTGCTAAAGAAGGCATCTTTGCTGAACCTGGCTCATGTGCTTCAATTGCTGGTGTTTTCCAACAAGTTAAAGCTGGAACGATTCCTAAGGGAAGTAAGGTCGTCGCAATTTTAACTGGTAACGGATTAAAAGATCCACAAACCGCTATTGACCAATTAGAAATTGATGTTGTTTCACTTCCAAATGACGAGCAAGCTGTAACAGATTATATTAAACAAACGGTTTCTGAAAATGATTAAGATCAAAGTACCAGCGAGTTCGGCAAATATCGGCCCAGGATTTGATTCAATTGGCTTAGCAATCGGGCGTTATTTAACACTCCATGTCAAACCAAGTGATCAATGGGAGTTTGTTCATCAAACAGATCTTGTACCTGATGTGAAGCACTACTCTAATCATTTTATTTATAAGATTGCCAAGGAGATCGCTGAAAGCTTTAATAAAACTTTACAACCAGCACATGTCGTCATGCAGAGCGAGATCCCTCTTGCACGTGGACTTGGTTCAAGTGCATCCGCCATAGTTGCAGCCATTGAACTTGCTAATCAGCTTGCAGACCTTAAGCTTTCAACAGACGATAAACTGAAACTGGCAATTGAGATTGAAGGCCACCCTGACAATGTTGCACCTTGTTTACTCGGCGGATTTATTGTGTCTGCTTCTCAAGGCGAAATAACACATTATAAAAAATTAGCCGCTTTTGATACTGATGCAATTATTTATATTCCTGATTTTGAAATAAAAACAGAAGATGCACGTAAGGTATTACCTAAACAATTTCAAATGGATGAAGCAGCCAAGGCGAGCTCCTATGCTAATATGATGCTCGTGA
>JASLIE010000027.1 GCA_030152985.1 Bacillaceae bacterium | reverse complement strand
AAATGTACGAACAGTTCTTGGTAAAAAACGACGAATTTCATCTTCGTTGTAACCTACCTGTAGACGTTTTTCATCAAGAATGATTGGACGACGTAATAATCCAGGATTTTTTTGAATTAATTCAAATAAATCCTTTAAAGGCAGTTTCTCAATATCTACATCCAATTTCTGAAATACTTTTGAACGCGTAGATATAATTTCATCCGTACCATCTTCTGTCATCCGTAGTATTTCTTTTATTTCATCCAATGATAATGGTTCTGAAAAAATATTTCTTTCTTTAAAACCGATATCATGTTCTTCTAACCAAGCTTTCGCTTTTCGACAAGATGTACAACTTGGCGAAGTATAGAGCGTTACCATGTAACCTCACTCCTCAATTAATGTATGTGTATGTCCTTACTTAAAGTCAATTGCTCTACTTTTAAACCTTAATTTTCTAACAATTATATTAATTAGTACGCTAGGCTAATTAATAATGACTTTAAATAATGTTCTAATGAATAGTATACTATAAAAGTCAAGTTAAAGGTAGGGCATAATTGAATTTTCTCATTTTTTTACCTATTCGTTTTCTTTCATTCATTTTATTTGTATTAGTTAATTTATCAAGCTTTTCAGTTTTAAAAAGTTTATATTTTTAATTCTACGAAAGTCTTTCTGTCACAATTTAGACACATTATTGTTTTTTATTTTTTAACATCATAAATAAATTTCTTTCCTTTTTATTCTCACTTACCAAATTTCAGTGATTTGCATTTTCTTTTACTCCTAGTATATGATAAGAATTAGAATATATTAATTGGAGATGACGTGATGAAGAATATTTTTTCAGGAATTCAACCGAGTGGGACACTGACGCTCGGAAACTATTTAGGGGCGCTAAGGCAATTTGTTGAATTACAAGATGAGTATAATAGTTATTTTTGTGTCGTTGACCAACATGCAATCACAGTTCCACAAGACCCAAAAGAGTTAAATGAAAACATTAGGTCGCTTGCAGCAATTTATTTAGCTGCTGGAATTGATCCAAGTAAATCAACTTTATTTATTCAATCAGAAGTACCTGCACATACTGAACTTGGTTGGATGCTCCAATCAATTACTTATATGGGTGAACTGGAGCGAATGACCCAATTTAAAGATAAGGCAGAAGGAAAATCAGCTGTCTCATCAGCACTCTTTACTTATCCTGCTTTAATGGCTTCTGATATTTTACTTTATGACACAGCACTTGTTCCCGTAGGTGATGATCAAACACAACATTTAGAAATGACACGGAATCTTGCCGAAAGATTTAATAATCGTTTTGGTCAAACCTTTAAAATACCAAATATTCATGTTCCTAAAGTAGGGGCACGTATCATGTCACTACAAGACCCTCTGAAAAAGATGAGTAAGTCGGATGACAATGTGCGTGGCTTTATTTCAATGTTAGATAGCCCTAAACAAATTGAAAAGAAAATTAAAAGTGCTGTAACAGATTCTGAAGGTATTGTTAAATATGATGTAGAAAATAAACCTGGTGTTTCAAATCTACTCACTATTCTTTCGAGTTGCACCGGAGAAGCAATCCCGGATTTAGAAGCTCAATTTGAAGGCAAGGGGTACGGTGACTTTAAAGCTGCCGTTGCTGAGGCTGTTATCTCTATTTTAGAACCTATTCAAACACGTTACTATGAATTAATCCAATCATCAGAACTTGATAAAATCTTAGATGAAGGTGCTAAAAAGGCAAATTTACAAGCAAATCAAATACTTACACAAGCTAAACATAAAATGTGGTTAGGAAGAAAATAAAAAACAAGGGAAATAGGTCCCTTGTATTTTTTATTCGTATTGTTTAAACACTAATGAAGCATTATGTCCACCAAAACCAAATGAATTGCTGATCACAACATTGACATCTTTTTTCCTTGCCACGTTTGGAACATAATCTAAATCCAGTTCCTCATCTGGTGTTTCATAATTAATTGTCGGAGGAATAATTCCTTCTTGAATGGTTTTAACTGAGATAACACCTTCAACACCACCTGCTGCACCTAGAAGGTGACCTGTCATTGACTTAGTTGACGAAACTGCCAAATCATAGGCATGATCTTTAAATACCGTTTTAATCGCTTGCGTTTCATAAAGATCATTCATCGCTGTACTTGTACCAAGCGCATTAATAAAATCAACATCTGTTAAGGCAACTCCTGCATCTTCGACAGCTTGCTTCATCGCGCGCGCAGCACCTTCTCCACCCTCAGCCGGAGCAGTGATATGATAAGCATCACCTGTTGCAGCATAACCTATTATTTCAGCATAAATTTTAGCACCTCGTGCTTTTGCTTGCTCTAATTCCTCTAATATCAAAATACCTGAACCTTCACCCATAATAAATCCATCACGATTCTTATCGAATGGTCGACTTGCTTTTTTTGGATCTTCATTTTCTGAAAGTGCCTTCATTGATGAAAATCCTGCAAATGACATGTTTGTAATTGGAGCTTCTGTTCCGCCTGCAATCATTGCATCTACATCTCCACGTTGTATCGCTTTAAAAGCATCTCCAATTGAATTTGTTCCTGAAGCACATGCAGTAACAGAACAAGAGTTGATTCCTTTGGCACCTGTTAAAATCGAAACTTGTCCGGCAGCCATATCAGGAATAAGCATCGGAACAAAAAATGGACTTACTCTGCGTGCACCTTTATCAATAAATCGCCTTAATTGTTCTTCATATGTGCCCATACCACCAATTCCGCATCCAATCCAGACACCAACACGTTCAGCATTATTTTCATCAATTTCTAATTTAGAATCTGAAAGTGCCATTTGCGAAGCCGCGACAGCATATTGTGTAAATAAATCCATTCGTCTTGCTTCTTTTTTTTCCATATATTTTTCCGGATTAAAATCTTTAATCTCAGCGGCAACATGAACAGGAAAATCATCACTTGCTACACGCTCAATTAAGCCAACACCTGATTTCCCATTAATAAGTCCTTCCCAAAGCGTTTCAACATCATTCCCTAAAGGTGTTACCGCTCCAACACCTGTTATAACTACACGTCTTTTTTTCATCCTTTGTTCCTCCTCATTAAAATTAACGTCCCCACTTGAGAGCCACTGCTCCCCAAGAGAGGCCACCTCCAAACCCTACCATAACTATGATATCTTCATCTCTTATCTTACCTGTTTTTTTAGATTCTGACAAAGCAATAGGGATTGAGGCAGCAGAATTATTACC
>JASLIE010000225.1 GCA_030152985.1 Bacillaceae bacterium | reverse complement strand
TTTATGCACACGGTGCCTTAAAAGCGCTTGCAGCTGACTTAATGAAAATAGCAAACGATGTACGTTGGTTAGCAAGTGGCCCACGTTCAGGTTTAGGTGAAATTACGATTCCAGCTAATGAGCCGGGAAGTTCAATTATGCCAGGTAAAGTGAACCCAACTCAAAGTGAAGCACTGACAATGTTAGTAACACAGGTTATGGGGAATGATGCAGCGATTGGATTTGCAGCAAGTCAAGGAAACTTTGAATTGAATGTGTTTAAACCAGTGATTGCATACAACTTCTTGCAGTCAGCACAGCTTTTAGCAGATGGAATGAAGTCATTTGAAGAAAGAGCGGTTCGTGGCATTGAAGCAAATTATGAAAAGATCGATGAATTCTTAAATGGTTCACTCATGCTAGTTACGGCATTGAATCCACATATTGGTTATGAGAATGCAGCGATGATTGCGAAAAAAGCCTTTGATGAAAATACAACGCTTAAAGAAGCAGCCATTGCATCAGGACTCCTAACAGAAGAAGAGTTTGATAAATATGTTGTACCAGAAGATATGACACACACATTATAAGAAAAGAGTAGCCTAGGCTACTCTTTTTTGTTATACATTTGTTTTTAAGTCTGTTATAGTCATAGCTATGGTTCATATTTTACGGAGGTGTTAAAATGTCAGTGTTACATGAAAAATCAAAAGAACTAGAGCAAGAATTACGTACATCAGAGGAATTTAGGGCCTTTGAGACAGCTTTTTCAACAATGTTAAATAATGCAGAAGCACGTAAACTATATGAGGATTTTCGTGACTATCAAATTAGTTTAAGCCAAAAACAACAACAAGGCGGCCAGATAACAGACGAGGAAGTAGAACAGGGGCGTCAGCAGTTTGAACTTTTAAAACAAAACGAAATTGTCAACTCATTTATGGAAGAAGAGCATAAATTAAATCACTTAATTCATGAGATCAGTACGATTATTATGCAACCATTAGAGGATGCATATGAAGCATCAATGAAACTAGCTTCAGACGATCAACCAAAGCATTAATAAAAAAAGAGTTTATCCACAGGATAAACTCTTTTTACTTTAACTTTTAAAAGCAATTAAGCGCGCATCACTTGAAACGCAACGATATACAGGATCTTCATAGGCTTCCTCTTCTAATTTACGTTCAGTATAAACTTTTGCCTCTTCATCATTTTCTGCTTCGAAAGGCTCATCAAATAACTTTTCTCCACGACGTGTGAACACGGTTAAATTATATGTCGACATATTAGACCCTCCTTACTCTTTAATTATATTATACATGAAAGCGGTTAAAAGGGTAGTTAAAAGGTGCAGGCTTTAATAATTGTAAAAATAAGTATAGAATAGACCTATAGATGAACAAGGAGTGATATTCGTGGGCTTACAATTAACAAAGGTGTTAAAAAAGTTCGGCGATCATACAGCTGTTGAATCCTTAACTATGCATATCCCTGAGAAGGAAATATTTGGTTTTTTAGGTGGGAATGGTGCTGGGAAAACGACGACATTTAGAATGATACTCGGTTTGATTGATCAAACTGAAGGGGAAATTACATGGCAAGGTAAGCCAATTAATTATAAAAAAAGTCATTTAATCGGATATTTACCAGAAGAAAGAGGTCTATTCAGTACCTTAAAAGTAAAAGAACAACTTATCTACTTAGGGCGATTACGTGGCATGAGTATTGAAGCGGCAGAAAAGGAAATATTATTTTGGCTTGATCGTTTTAAAATAAGTGAGTATTTAAATAAAAAGGTCGAAGAACTATCAAAAGGAAACCAACAAAAAATACAATTTATATCAAGTGTCTTACATAAACCGGAATTGCTTATTTTAGATGAACCATTTTCTGGACTCGATCCCTTAAATGTTGAAATGTTAAAAGAAGCCATTTTTGACTTAAAAGAAAATGGCACTTCGATTATTTTTTCCTCACATCAAATGTCTCATGTTGAGGAGATGTGTGAACACCTATGCATTTTACAAAAAGGAAAAGCCGTTGTGCATGGGAAACTTTCTGATGTTAAGCGTGAGTATGGTAAGAAGAATTTAGTCATTCATGCTGAAGCAGATTTAAGCTATCTAAAAGAACATCCAGGTGTTGTTACATATAAACAATTAAATAATGGTTGTGAGCTCCAAATTGAAAGTGAAGCTGTTTCAGAAACGATTTTTGCAAGCTTATCGAGTGAACAAAAGATTAGAAAGTTTGAATTAAATGAGCCGACATTAAATGATATATTTATTGATAAAGTAGGTGCATCTTATGGATAAGTTTTGGATTGTACTTGGACACACTTATACAACGAGACTTAAGTCGAAAGCCTTTATTGTTACAACAATCTTATTAGTTATTTTAATGATTGGAATAGCTAATTTAGAGCCAATTATAAACTTTTTTAAAAAAGATGAAGTAAAAGAAGTTTTAGTTTTGGATGAAAAGTCCGATGTGATGCCTTATTTAGAGGCTCAGATTCAGGAGAATAAAGAGAAGACTCAAGTTAAATTAATTCCATTTGAAGAATCAATCGAAGTGGGTAAAAAGTTAATACAGAATGAAACTTATGCTGGATTACTTTTAATCGAAGAAACAAATAGCTTGGGAGAATTCACCTATTATTCAAATCACGCCTCGATCAAAGCTGAAGAAACTGAACTACGGACTTATTTACAAGCCTATAAAGAATTAGTTTTAATGAAAGAATCAGGAATAGATCAGGCTATGCTAAATAAAATTAATGAACCAATTGAAGTTAAAAAGGAAGCACTTGATCAAGCATCAAAAACAGATGAAGAGTTAGATCAAGCACGAGGCATTGTCTATATCATGATTTTTGTCCTCTATATGGCGGTATTAGTTTATGGTCAAATGATTGCAACGGATGTTGCGACAGAGAAGTCTTCGCGTGTCATGGAAATCTTAATCTCAAGTGCTCCTCCTGTGACACATATGTTTGCTAAAATTATTGGTATAGCATTACTTGGTATGACTCAAGCCTTTATTTTATTTATTACTGGAATGAACTTATTAAACCTAAAAAATACAGGATTAACAGGTGAGGTAATAGAAGCTTTTGGTTTAAATGAGTTTAACGGAAGTTTATCACTTTATGCCCTGATTTTCTTTTTACTTGGTTATTTTCTATATGCAACTATTGCAGCTATGTTTGGTTCAATTGTAAGTCGTGTCGAGGATTTGCAGCAACTCTTAATTCCGATGGTAAGCTTATTAATGATTGCATTTTTCATTGCAATGTTTGGACTTACATCACCTGAATCAAGCTTTATCACAGCGATGTCATATGTTCCGTTCTTTTCTCCAATGATTATGTTTTTACGTGTAGGTATGTTAGATGTTCCTTTGTGGGAAGTCGGCTTATCAATCAGTATTTTAATAGTAACGATCATTGTGTTTGCAATTATTGGTGCTAAGATTTATCGGGGTGGTGTCTTAATGTATGGACCATCACGTTCATTAAAAGATATTAAACAGGCACTTAGATTAACGAAAAAATAAATTTTAAGTGGTGAAAATATGAAACAGAAAAAAGTACGTTTTATTCATGCAGCAGACCTGCATCTTGACACGCCATTTTTAGGCTTAGCGGATGTCCCGGACGATTTATTTGAAGAAATTAGACAGAGTACATTTAAAAGTTTCGATCGGTTGATTAAAGAAGCGATCAATCATAAGGTTGATTTTATCTTACTTGTAGGTGATTTATTTGATAATGAAAAACAAAGTTTAAAGGCACAAGTGCATTTGAAAAAAGGCTTTTTAAAGTTAGCACAGCATGATATTAAGGTTTATCTATCTTATGGTAACCATGACTTTGTTTCAGGGAATACTTATCCAATTGATTTCCCAGAAAATGTTTATCAGTTTACTAGCGAAGAAGTAAAGGCTTTTCCTTATTATAAAAACACTTGTCATTTAGCGGATATTTATGGTTTTAGTTATATCAATCAAAGTTTAACTCAGCGAAAAATCAATGAATATAAAATAGAAAGTAAAGATGTCATTAATATTGGAATGCTACACGGTGCTTTAGATGGCGAACGAGCTCATTCACCTTATGCTCCTTTTTCATTGACAGAGATTAAAGAATCACAAATGGATTACTGGGCCTTAGGTCATGTACATGAGAGAAAGGTGATCAATGAGACACCACTAGCTATCTATCCAGGAAATATTCAAGGACGTCATAAAAACGAACAAGGTTCGCGGGGTTGTTATTTAGTTGAGATAGAAGGACAACAAGTAAGCAAGCGTTTTATTCCGTTACATAGTTTAACGTTTAAAACAATTACTGTCGAAATAAAAAAACATCATTCAATTCACGATCTTCAACCATTAATCCTACAAAAAGTAATGAATCAAGATGAAATAATTTTAGTAAGTTTAGAATTGGTTTGTGAATCAGAAGAAGTTTTAGAGTGGGAAAAAAACGGTAAATTAGCCGAAGTGATTGATCTTACTAATCATGATTTAAAACGCACACCAAGACAATATATCTATACGACCAAACTAGTGACTCAATCACAAATTAAATTAGAAAGTGAATTCACACAAGAGTTAATGAATCAAGTAGAACGACTAAATATAAATGAACAGGTAAACGAAGTCATTACACATCCTATTGCACGAAAGCATCTTTCAAAAGAATTGTTTGAGTCAGAAGAAGTAAAGGCAAGGACAAAAGAAATTTTAAAAAATAAGTTCAGATAAATAAGGAGCTTGCATATGCATTTTAAAGAAATTAACATTTACGGCTTCGGTAAGTGGATAAACAAAAAAATAAGCTTTAAACCAGAAAGTTTAAATCTTATTTATGGTAAAAATGAAGCTGGTAAATCAACAATCCAAAACTTTATATTGTTTATGTTATTTGATTTAACACCACGTGAAAAGAAGCGATTTATGCCTAAAAAAGGTCATCAATTTGGTGGAAGTTTAACTTTTATACATGATGGAAAAGAAGTAAAAGTAGAGCGAAACATGAAAGGGACTCGTATTTTTGAAGAAGGGATTGATGTGTCCTCACAAAAAAAGATGTCTGATTATTTATCAGATATTACAAAAGAAAGTTTTCTATCAATTTATTCATTTTCGCAAATGGATTTATTAGCTATTCGTGAAATGAAAGAAAGCGATTTTAGAAATGTTTTATTTAATGCAGGATTAACAGGTGCATCAACAGTTGAAGTAATCGAAAGTGAGCTTGAAAAAGAACGAGGAGAGATATTTAAAAAAACAGGCAGAATTCCGCGATTAAATGTCCAACTTGAAGAAATAGAAGCGTTAAATGAAAAGCTAATTCAATCTGAAAGTGAGTTACTCACTTATAATACTTATTCAGAGGATCTCGCCCAAGTTGAAGCAGACATTATCGCAAATAAAGAAGTAAAGTTAGAAAAAGAAGAAAAAAGTGTTGAGATTAAGGCTCTGCAAATGCATCTAACTACAATTAATCAATATAAGGAACTATTTAATCGAGTTGAATCAGCAGATGTAAAAGAAATTAAAGATGATTTGATGGTGTCATATAAGCATCTAGAAGAAAAAATCACTCCTCTAGAAAACGAAATCAATCGGCTTAAAAGTAATTTATCTGTTGAAGAAGAAAAGCATTCAAAGCTTAATCGTCAGATACTTTCTACTGAAGCATATGAAAGGTTGCTTCATTTTAATAGACTTTATTCAGCAGACTATAAGGAAAAAGAAAATTTATATGAACGCATCAGTCGTGAAAAAGAAAAGTCAGTCAATCAGTTAGAAGCCTTAAGTCAGGCAAGTGAGTTAACACTGACAGAAGATGAATTGAGAAGTTTAAAGCTTCCTTATAATATAAAATCAGATTGGCAAGAAATTTCACAAGAAGAAGTTGAACTGCAGCAAAGTCAGCAACAAATGATTGAAGAAGAACAAGCACTAATTGATCAAATTGAAGTATTGAAGGCTGATTTAGATTATAGTCAAGCCTTACTTCTAGATGAAAGACAAGTTGAAACAATTAAACATCAGCTTGAACGCTATGAGATTATTGAAGAGGCGAGAGTTGGCTTAAAAGAAAAAACAAAACAATCCTATATATCATTAGGAATTGGTATGATTCTATTTATTGCGTTTTTTATAGTGCACTCATTGACCAATGAACTTCTTTTTTTAATAGCTGGAATAGCGAGCATCTTAGTGAGTATTTTATTTTATGGCTTTATAAGCACACGTAAAAAACATTTATCAATCGGTAGAGAACGTAATTTATCAGAACTTGAAAAATCGAGTTTTGAAAAGGAATTAGAGAAACATTATCAAGAAGAAAAAGAAGTTTATGCGATTGAGAAATCAATTAAACAAATCGAAAACCAGTTAAATCAAGCATACATCAAACAAGATAAGATTACAGAACGCTTAGCAGAACATCAGGAAAGATGTGAAAGAGTTCGCAGCAAATACTTATTTTTAGATAAAATTGAGCCTATTTATTGGAGCGAAATTTTACCTAAACTCGAACAGCTTTTATCAGAAACAAATCGAATCACTTCCTTAGATGAAGAAAAGTCACGCTTAAAAAAAGAGTTAGCTCAACTAGAGAATCTAAAAGAAGCATTGCTTACTGAGCATTCACTCACGCATCAACAAGCTTTAGTCGATCTAGAATTAGAACAAAATAATCTTATCCAAGAGAAAAAGTATCTAGAAACATCACTTAAAGAATACACAGATCAACTGAGTAAGTTCGAAAAAGAGTTAGCTATGTATCAACAAGAAAAACAAGCTATTTTTGAAACTGTCAAGGTTGAAAATGATGATGCATTCATAGAAGCTTATAAAGCCTATCAGTCCTATCTTGAAGACAAGGCAGAATTACAAACACTCAGAACTCAGCTTGAAGTCCATTTTCCGGCGCAAAAAATTGATGTGTTTCATCTGGTAACCTATCAAGAAACAAGTCTGCAAACGACAATAAAGACACTCGAAAAAGAACAAGTTGATTTAGATGAAAGAAAGGAAGCCTTACATCAAAAACGTGCTCAACTTGAAGCAAAGCTTGAGCGACTAGAATCTTCTGATATATACTCAAAACGTATGCATGAATATGCTTTTAAACGTGAAAAGGTAGTTAAAGAAGCAAAGGAGTATCTAGCACTTACCGCAGCACTTGAGAGTCTTAATCAAACAAAAATAAATTATCAAGCAAAATATATGGATGCTGTTTTAGAACTCGCAAGAGAATATTTTAAATCGATGACAGAAGAAAGGTATGAAAGCATTGTTCTTGATGATCAATCAACCTTTTTAATTCATTCAGCAGAAGGAGCCTATTCTTTAACAGATCTTTCTCAAGGGACAATTGATCAGTTATATACTGCTCTGAGGTTAGCGATCGGATTAACCGTCAAGACAATTCGGAATTTACCCTTTATTATTGATGATGCATTTGTTCACTTTGATAAAGAAAGAACTAAATCAACGCTCGAAATACTTGAAAAAATATCCCCATCTATTCAAGTGATTTATTTTACAATGAATAAAGTATCACAATTTGACACTCATAGTATAATAGAGTTAAGTAAATGACAATAAAGGGGTGATTTTTATGACAAAAAAAGGAATTGCGCACTATAAAATAAATGATGATTTTTCGGGATACATGTTGATTAAAGAAGTAACTAAAGGGATTGCGAGTAATGGAAAGCCTTTTTTAACATTAATTTTTCGTGATAAAACAGGGGAAATTGATGCTAAACTATGGGGTGCAACAGCCGAAGATGAGAAAACCTATCAAGCTGAACGAATTGTTCAATTAACAGGTACGATTAATGAATTTCGAGGACGTGCCCAGTTTAAAATTAAAACAATTCGTTTAGCAAGGCCAGAGGATGCTGTAAGCGTTTCTGATTTTTTAGAAACTGCTCCAATTAGTGAGGAAGCGATGAGAGAATTAATGACTGAGTTTATTTTTGAAATGAAAAACCCTAATATTCAGCGGATCGTTCGTCAGTTTGTTCAGAAGTATGATAAAGAGCTTTATGTTTATCCGGCAGCCTCTAAAAATCATCATGCTTATGTTTCTGGACTGGCTCATCATATTATTAGTATGTTGAAGTTAGCTAAGCAACTTGCTTCTTTATATCCAAGTTTAAATAAAGATTTACTTTATGCAGGGATTATCTTACATGATATAGGTAAGATTCATGAATTATCAGGTGCGATATCGACAACATATACACTTGAAGGAACACTACTCGGTCATATTACAATTATGGTCTCAGAAATTAAAGAAGTCGCAGAAGAGCTTAAGATTGATGGAGAAGAAGTGTTAATCTTACAACATCTTGTCCTAAGTCATCATGGGAAAGCAGAATGGGGCAGTCCCAAAGCACCAATGGTTAAGGAAGCTGAAATCTTACATTTTATTGATATTATTGATGCTAAAATGAATATGTTAGATCGTGCCCTTGAGAATGTAAGTCCCGGAGAATTCACAGAGCGTTTATTTGCAATGGAAAACAGATCCTTTTATAAACCAAGCTTTGAAAAATAAAAAAGTAGTAAGTCAGTTAGGCTGACTTACTACTTTTTTTAGTTCGTTTATTCATCTGTATTGTCTTCAGGCTCAGCTGCATCCTGTTCCTCTGCTTCGTCAATTTGGAATAAGTCTTCAAATTGTTTGATTTTCACTTTAATATCTGTGTCCTTCATAATGTTACCTAGTTTTTCAACAGCTTCTTCCTGACTGACTTTACTTTGAGCAATTTCACGACGAATTTCTTCTTTTGAATCCTCAAGTTTACCAAAGTCTTCGTCGCTTTCAGTTTTCTTATTGAGTTTAATAATATGGAAACCATGTTCACTTTCAACTGGCTTACTAATTTCGCCTTCTTTCATTGAGAAAACAGCATCCTCAAATTCAGAAACCATTTCACCTGTAGAGAAAGGAGGTAGCTCTCCACCTTCCAGTGCACTCTGTTCATCTGTTGAATATTTTTCAGCTAATTTATTGAAGTCTTTTTTATCTTTAGCTTCCTTATAGACTTTATCAGCTAATTTTTTATCATGAACTAAAATGTGTTGTGCTTCAATCGTATACTTTTGACGGTCAAAATATTGTTCGATTTCCTCATCAGAAACTTCAATTCCTTCTGTGATCGCAGCTTCTTGGAGTAATCCATTTTTAATATCGCGACGTAGATCATCTTCTGTCAGACCTTGTGCTTCTAAAGTCTCTTTAAAGTTATCACCAACTTGTTCTTCAATATTCTTCATTTCAGCATCAATACGATCTTCAGAGACTTCATATTTATCCTCTAAAATTTTCATTGTCACAAGTGTTGATAGAACTTCAGCACCATGCGCATCTTTTAATTCGTTATAAAACTCTTCTTTTGTCACATCACCAGCGCTTGTTTCAACAACGACGTCTGGATCAGTAGCTGCACTATCACCACATGCTGATAGTCCAAATAAACTTAATGTTAAGGTTGATGCAATAATCATTTTTTTCAATTTTATATACACTCCTATTTATTTAATCGACATAAATGAAACTCCATTTTAAATAATAACACAGAAATGATAATAGATAAACAATAACCGTTAAAAAAAGGAAAACCTCATCTAATAAAAAGATGAGGTTTTAATTTTCAGGTGTTTCTTTGGCATTTAGTTTCTCTTCTAAATCCTTAATACTTGCTTCAATCTCTTCAAGGTAAGTATGAATGTTATCTTGGCTTGGTTCAACCGCAGATTTCCATTCACTGACTGAAGTTTTCATCTCTTCTGTGAGCTCGCTTATCAGTGCTGCACCTTCTTTAGATGTTTGGGCAATTTGATCTTTCAATGTGAGACCGTCTTCAATAATTGAATCGATCATAGCTTTCCATTCAGTGACTTGTGCAAAGATCTGTGAACGTAATTCTTTACCTGATGACGGAGTTGTAAGGAGTGAAACAACTGCTCCTGCTGCACCACCTACAAGTAATCCAAGTGCGATTGATTTTCCTTTTGACATTTGAATGGCACGCTCCTTTCTAAGTCAGCAGTCAATTCTTTGCTTTCAGTTTACCTTAAATGAAGCGAAATGTCATTCAATCGCTTTATTTATTTTTTGTGCAATGTCATTTAATTCATCTTGTGAATAATCGTCACGTCTCATTTGCCACTTTAAGCCAAAACCATCTGTTTCATCGTATCTTGGAATAAGATGAATGTGGAAGTGATATACTGTTTGACCCGCAAGTACCTCGTTGTTATTTAGGATATTCATTCCGACAGGATCGTAAGCTTTTTTAATTGCATTGGCTACTTTTGGTACACGTTTAAAGAGTTCGCTAGCAACCTCAGGTTCAAGTTCATAAACGTTGCTTGTATGTTTTTTTGGAATAATTAAAGTATGTCCTTCGGTTATTTGGCTAATGTCCATAAATGCAAAGACATGCTCATCTTCATAAACTTTTGCTGAAGGGAGTTCTCCTTCGATAATTTTACAAAAAAGGCAATCATCATGTTTCATATCACAAACACTCCTATTATAAAATATTTTTAACCATCTTCATTTTATCATAAAGAAAGAAACAAGTATATTCAGTTAGGAGTTAAATGTGAAAAGATTCTAAACTTTCACTTAAATAGGCTAGATATCTTTGTTTTTCTTTTATTCAATCAATGTTAAAATAGATAGAAGGATGGAACAAGGAGGCAAAAAAATGCCATTATTAGAAATAAATAATTTATCAGGTGGTTATACACATCGAAATGTACTTCATGATATTTCATTTAAAGTTGAACAGTCAGAAATCGTTGGTTTGATTGGTTTAAATGGTGCCGGAAAAAGTACAACGATCAAGCATATTATTGGTCTCATGCAGGCTAAGGCCGGTGAAATAAAAATCAAACAGCAAGCATTCAATACAGATCCTTCTGCTTATAGAAAACAACTTTCTTATATTCCAGAACAACCGGTCTTATATGATGAATTAACCTTGTATGAACATTTGAAACTAGCAGCTATGGCCTATGGGTTGACAGAAGATGAGTTTGAATCACGCTTACCTGTACTACTTAAAGAGTTTCGTTTAGAAAGGCAACTTCACTATTTTCCGGTTCATTTTTCAAAAGGGATGCGTCAAAAAGTGATGATTATGCAAGCATTTTTAATTGAACCTCCCTTATATATTGTCGACGAACCATTTGTAGGGCTAGACCCTTTAGGGATACAGTCTTATTTAGATTTAATGGAAAAAATGAAGGAAAGAGGATCGGGTGTCCTGATGTCGACACATATCCTTGCGACAGCAGAAAAGTATTGTGATCGTTTTATTCTTCTTCATGAGGGTGAAATTCGTGCGCAAGGAACAATTGATGAGCTAAGGTTAGAATTTGAAATGCCTGATGCGAGTTTAGATGACCTTTATATTCAACTGACAAAGGAAAAAGAAAATGTTTGATGCAACGAGTCTCTTTAAAGAAAGATTAAATGATCACATTAAAAACTTAAGTCGTTATTTAAGATATATTTTAAATGGACATACAACCATTGCTTTGATTTTTTTAATTAGTGTTTTGGCTGTTTATTATCAACAGTTCCTAAATGCACTGCCAGCTAATTTTCCAAGTCTTTTAATTATTGGGCTTGCCTTGGGTGCTGTTGCAACTTGGACACCGATTAATACCTTCTTAAAAAGACCAGACCTTGTTTTTTTAACAGTCGCTGAGAAACAAATGGGTGCCTACTTTAAACGTGCCTTAACATATAGTTTTATTGTTCAACTTTATGTGTTATTTTTAGTCGCTGCAATTTTTGGTCCCTTATATACCCACACCTTTCCAAAAGGGGTCGGTTTTAGCTTTTTATTAATTATAGGAATAACATTAACTTTAAAACTAATCAATCACTCGATTAATTGGTGGATGTTGAAAGTAAGGAATCGTCGCATTAGACAGTTTGATTTGTTTTTGCGCTTTTTAATTACGACAGGCTTACTTATTTCTATTATGAATCAATCACTTATTCTTATACTCATTTTAGTCTTCTTGTATAGTGTGGTTACACTTAATAATTATTTATTAACGCGTAAACAAGTTGGACTTGCTTGGGATGTGTTAGTCGAAAAAGATGAGCAATCCTTACAAAGGTTTTATCGAATGGCGAGCATGTTTGTCAATGTGCCACACTTGAAGTCTCGCGTGAGGAAACGTCCTCTTTTAACAAAATGGATTGAGTCAAGAAGTCGGATTAAAAATAAAAATACATTTGACTATCTCTATAAATTAACCTTTATTCGAAGTAATGACTATTTAAATATGTATGTGCGATTACTTTTACTTGGGGGTCTGATTATTTATTTTTTACCTAACCAAGTTTTACAAATTATGATCAGTCTTTTATTTATTTATATGAGTAGTTTTCAAATGATTAGTTTGTATCAACATCATCGAACAAGTCTGTGGATTGATCTATATCCGCTGGAAAAAGAAAATCGGCAAGCCCCTTTTAAGAAGTTTATCAAAGAGCTGGCCTTTATTCAGACAGGTATTTATACTCTGATTCTGCTTGTAAGAAGTGAGTGGGTCATTGGACTTAGCGTCTTAATCTTAGGCAGTCTTTTCACACTGATCTTTAGTAAATATGTTGATAAACAAATAAAAACTGATTTAGCCTAGGCTAAATCAGTTTTTATTATAATGATAATAGGCACTTACAAGCATTTTAGCCGCGATAGGCATTGCCTGCTCATTAAAGTCAAATTTTGGATGATGGTGTGGATAGACCCTAGTTTCATCAGTAAGTCGAGCGCCCGTGAAAAAGTAAGCACCTGGTTTTTCTTGTAAGTAGTAGGCGAAGTCTTCTGCACTCATATGCGGAGCTACTTCACATGCTTTAGTTATCTCAGGTATAATTTGACTTGCTTCTAACACACCTTTGACCTCATTTGGGTGATTTTTAACTGGCGGGTAACCTTTCTCATAATCAAGTAGCATTTCAACTTGATAGGCTTCACTCAATCCTCTTGTTAACCGTTTGAGTTCATTGATGATTTTCTGCTGGATTTCAGGCTCTAAGTATCGAACTGTTCCGGTGAGCTCTGCTGAGTCAGCAATGACATTAAATGAACTTCCAGCCTGGATTTGACCAATTGTAATGACAGCTGTTTTAACAGGGTCTAGACGACGACTGACAATGCTTTGAATTTGTGTAACTAACTGTGCTGCTGCTAAAATTGAATCATTTGTTTCATGTGGATAAGCACCGTGTCCACCATTACCTTTAATTTTAATCGTAAACTTATCGGCTCCAGCCATAAAATGATTTTGATTCGTATGAATCTCACCAAGTGGAATCGTTGACCAGAGATGTGTTCCAAAAATAGCATCGATCTCATCAAGTGCCCCTGTTTCTATAATTGCTTTTGCTCCACCGGGTACAATTTCTTCAGCATGTTGATGTAAAAAGATAATTTCTCCTTTTAAGTGCGACTTAAATTCATTTAAAACGGTCGCAAGCCCAAGTAAAGTCGCTGTATGTCCGTCATGTCCACATGCATGTGAAACATTTTTGATCTGAGACTTATAAGGTTGGTCTTTTTCATCTTGAATCGGAAGTGCATCGAAGTCTGCTCGAAGTGCAACTGTTTTTCCGGGTTTCCCACCTTTTAATTTGGCCAGAACACCGTTTCCACCAACATTTTTTTCATACGGGATTTCTAGTTTATCGTAGTGATTTTGAATAAATTCAGCTGTTTTATACTCATAAAAAGAAAGTTCAGGATGCATGTGTAAGTAGCGGCGTATTTGAATCATGTCATCTTTCTTACGATCAATTGCTTTAAAAATTTCAGTTAACATATTTACAACTCCTTTATTATCCTTTAGTATAACATAGCAAGCTTAGAGAATGAGATGTCATAAAAAAATGAGGTAAATGATGAAAAAAAGAAAGATATTTTTACTTGTTTTAACCCTTGGACTGACTGTTTTCATCTCTTTATTTCCTGAGAATGAGTTAGACGAGTTGGTTACCCACTTAAATTTAGATGAAGAAGCGATCCTTTATCCTTTTTTTTATTATGTGACTTTTTTAGGGTCTAAAAATGTGATTATTCCTTTTGTACTTCTAGGTGGAGCTTATTTATTTAAGCGCTATAAACAAGTTTATCCGAGTTTAATGCTTATTTTAGGCACTTTAGTTGGTTATTTAACAAATGAGGGAATTAAACTTGTAATCCAAAGACCAAGACCTACTGTAGTCGAAGCGGTTCACGCAACAGGCTATAGTTTTCCTTCAGGTCATTCAATGACCTCGTTTATTACTTACTTTATTTTCGTTTATTTTTTAATGTTAGATAAGGATAAAAATAAAAGACAGAAAACTTACATCTTAACGGCTATAATTGTTTTGTTAATTGGGTTTACTCGGCTTGTTTTACAGGTTCATTATTTAACGGATGTTCTTGGCGGTTTTTTATTCGGTTGGCTTTACTTATTGCTTGTTTTCAAGTTATTTCCGAGGACAAAGTATTTAAAGAGAAAAGAATAATTGCAAAAAGAATGTATTTTTGCTATAGTAACACTAACTAAATAGTTATTCTAAATTCACTCACTAGTGAGTATGGAGGCGCAAAAACTAAAAGTAAATAATTTGAAGAAAATGAGTTCTGAAGATAATTATTGAAAGGAGTCTTTGCCGAAATTTTAAATTGCTCATTCAATTTAAGGTTGGGTCTATTTTTAAAAGGAATAGGACTGTCGTATAGGAAACTATATGGAGGGCTAACTTACGCAGAGAAACTTATAAGGTGTTTCTATGCAACAACGGCCATCGTTGTTGTATTTTTATTGTTTATAAGCCTTCACGAAATAAAACGTAAAGGGAAGTGACGAAATGGATATCGGAAATATAGTCACCGCAATGGTGACGCCATTTGATGAGAACTTAAATATTGATTATGATAAAACAAGTCAGTTACTTGAGCATTTAATTGAAACTAAAACAGATGCAGTTGTTGTCGCAGGAACAACAGGTGAGAGTCCAACTTTGAGTAAGGACGAAAAAGTAGCCTTATTCAAACATGTTGTCAAACAGGTAAAAGGGCGTATTCCAGTGATTGCAGGCACAGGTTGTAATAATACAGCAGAATCAATTGCTTTAACTCAGGAAGCAGAAGCAGCAGGCGTTGATGGGATTATGCTTGTGATTCCTTATTATAATAAACCTTCTCAAGCCGGTCTTTACGCGCATTTTAGTGCGATTGCAAAAGAAACAAAATTACCAGTTATGCTGTATAATATTCCAGGTCGTAGTGGTGTTAATTTAGAAGCTCAAACAACTATTGAGCTTTCAAAAATTGAAAATATTAAATATATTAAAGAAGCAAGTGCTAATCTTGAACAAATGGCCGAAATTATTCAAAATACAGACGATGACTTTGAGCTCTATAGTGGTGATGATTCCTTAACACTCCCAGTTCTTTCGATTGGTGGGCGTGGTGTTGTCTCTGTTTCAGCACATTTGGTCGGAAACCGTATGCAAGAAATGGTTCAGTCTTTTAAACAAGGTGAAACAAAGAAAGCAGCGCAGATTCATCGTGAGCTCTTACCTTTCTTTAATACTATGTTTATTGCACCAAATCCAACTGCATTAAAAGAGGGGCTCAATCAATCAGGCGTTGAAGTTGGGAGTTTAAGACTTCCTTTAATTGAAGCAAATGAAGCGGAAAAAGTCGCTGTGAAAGAGGCTTTAGAAAAGGAAAGAATAATTTAAGTAAGGTCTTGATTAGACTCTTATCTACTAAGTCTAACTTAGTAGATAAGAGTCTTTTTTGTAATCTAAATGAAATAAATATGTTAACTTTTTCTGTTATAATAGAAAAGTATGAAAAAGAGGTGGTTAGATAGTGAGTAAAAAACATGAAACACTCCTATTATTTGCTTGGACGATCTCTTTAGTGGCAACACTAGGGAGTTTATTTTATTCAGAGATTGTTGGTTACACCCCGTGTCAACTTTGCTGGATTCAGCGTATATTTATGTATCCGCTTGTGATTATTTTTGGTGTTGCATTGATAAAGCGGGAAATAAGTATTGCGCTTCCGGGATTCTTAATGGGTATAATTGGTTTGTTTATTGGGATTTATCATTACAGTTTGCAAAAAGTTCCGGCACTTCAAGGAACAGCAGGTTTTTGTGGGGACATACCTTGTAACTTACAGTATGTAAATTATTTTGGTTTTATTACCATCCCATTTATGTCATTCTTTGCTTTTTTTATGATAACAGTATTAGCAGGACTTATATTAAAGAAATAGACTAAGTTGAAGAAAAGCAAAAGATAGGGTAGACTTTTAATAGTTCATTTAAAGGAGGAATAAGCGTGAAGAATAAAATGCTTATTATTGGCGTTATAATTATTGCATTGCTCGGTGCACTTGTCTTTGTATTGAAAATGCAGAATAATAAAACGGTTTCAAGTGATGATAATCCTTATGGT
>JASLIE010000189.1 GCA_030152985.1 Bacillaceae bacterium | reverse complement strand
GGTGACTATTTTAAAGACCTTTTCTCTAGTCACGGCACGGGTGAGTTCTTCCCACATGTTGCACGTCACGCACGGCGCACAAAAAATCCGCCAAGCGATAGTTGGGTTGCTTTTGCTCCTTCTAAGCGCGGCTATAAAGCGCTCCCTCATTTTCAAATTGGCCTCTGGGAGTCTCATCTCTTTATTGTTTTAGCTGTTATTTATGAGAATCCACATAAAAAGGCGATTGCTAGTCGCTTAAAAAAGGAAATGGATTTTCTACTTGAATTAGATGATGACTTTCTTATTTCAGGTGATCACATGAAGCCTGAGGCAGAAAATATGAAAGAGATTGGTGAAGCAGGGATTGAAAAACTGCTCACACGCTTAGAAGACGTCAAAAGTGCCGAACTACTTATCGGTAAACACTTAAGTAAAGAAGAGGCAAGCAAGTTAACAAAAGAAGACTTCTTTACATTTGCTGAAGACACTTTTGAAGACTTATTAGATGTTTATGATCTTGTGATTCATAATTAAAGAAACGGCCTCGGCCGTTTCTTTTTTATCTATTCTCTTCTAAACTTACAATCAGTAGTATGAGTTTTTTTAATTTGAGTCCCGTGAGATTTCGCGACTCATTTAAATCCTTTAAACACGGCTAGGATAAATATCAATGTGATGACTAAATAGCCACTTAGCTCTAGGAACGAATAATACTTTCGCTAAGCCCTGGCATTAGCATTGCCTCACTTCCTTTCACTCACTTGTTATACAAGTGAGTGACTTAAAAGATGACTTTATTCCTCTGCTTCAGGTTCAGGTGTTTCTTTTTCGTTTTCAAGTTTTTCAATTAGCTTGGTGATTTCTGCTTTGATTTTCTCTGATAGTCCCTCAATCTCATGGACAAAATCATCTTTTCCATGTTTTATCCCATCGAGGATTTGTTGGATTTGTGCTTCGAAATCCGCTTCTTGTTCTTTCAGTTCAGTTTTAATCTCTTGGTTTTCAGCTTCGAGTTGATTAATCCGGTTTGATTCGGCTTCTTGACTTCCTAATGCCCGGCCGATCATGACCCCTACAAAAATAATAATCAGTGCAATCAGTATTCTAAAAATCCATTTTTGATAAGGCTTATCTTCCTTGTCAGACTTTTTATCCGAGCGCTTTTCTTCTTCAAAAGGATGATGACATTTATGACAGTAAGATTCGTCAGCCAGCCTCTTTTCACCACATTTTTCACAATACATTAGCCTTCCTCCTCAGTAATAATTTTAAGGTCAGGCATCCACTCTGAAATAAGTGCTTCTTTTTCTTTTAAAATCTCCTCGGCATTGGGGAGGATTTCATCTGTTACTTTAAAGAAAGGATGAATTAAAAAGTTTTTATATTGATGATCAATGTCATCTATGTCTTTTGGTTCAAACTCGACATAGGTCGGTAAAAAACTGACCTCATCAATCATAAATTGCCCGTCACTTTCTTTTACAAGAAAATTAACAATCCCACCAATTTGTCGATCAAGCTCATCTTGACCCGATAAAAAATTACCAAGTGAGTAGATACCTAACATTTTATTACCCGATTTTCCTTCAATCCAATCAATCGGTTGTAAGACATGGGGATGGTGACCAATAACGACATCGACACCAAGATCTGCTGCAAATTGCATGAGGTCTTTTTGCTCTTGATTGGGATAGGCTTCATACTCTATGCCCTGGTGTGAGCTTAAAATAATAACGTCTGCTACTTCTTTTGCGCGTAAAACTTCTTCTTCAATTGCTGCATAATCAATTAAATTAACTAAATACGCCTTACCTTTTGGCACATCAATCCCATTTGTTCCGTAAGAATAGGCTAAAAAGGCAATCTTTATTCCATTGCGTTCAAGCACTCTGATCCTAGACTGATCTTCGAAACTTTCATAAGCTCCGACATAGTCCATCTCTAAAGTCTTCCAGTGATCGATGGCGCTAAAAATCACATCTTCACCTCGGTCTAGCGTATGGTTGTTTGCTAGTGAGACAATATCAACACCGACATGCTTTAAAGCATCACCGACTTCTTTTGGGCTATTAAAGGTCGGGAAATTCGATAGACCATGCTCGATGCCACCGATCATGGTTTCTTGATTGGCAAAGGTGATGTCAGCTTTTTCTAAATAAGGCTTTACCTCTTGAAACATGGGAGTAAAATCATAAGTTTCCTCATCAATTTTTGCATCATTATACACACGTGAGTGAATTAATATATCACCTACAGCTGAGATACTGACTTCTTTCGCTTTTTCTTTTGGCGGATTCTTTACTTCCTTGACTTCTTCTGTCTGACAACTCATCAGTAATAAAGTGACGAGTAAATATCCAATAATTCTTTTTATTTTAACCGCTCCCTTATCGCTTCTTTAACCCTAGTCTAGCAGATATTCATTATTTTTTTGATTAAAGTCATAAAAAAGAAACACTGCTATTGTTTCTTCATAAAAGTATAAGACCAAGAATAGATGAGATCAACGACGTAAACAATTGTCCAGACGACCCCAATTTTATATAAGCTATCATTTGGATAGGGTGTCTTGCTTGAATCATCATGATTCACCCAGGAAAAATCACTTAAATAAGTGCCTATCTCAGCTAAACTCTCAGTACCCATCAACCAAGTTGTGATTTGAAAAGTAAAAAATAAAAGCGTATGAATATAAGAAGAACGTCTATACTTACGCGCGAGAAAAACAGGATCCTTCTGGCGGGCAAGAATTTCTTTATCTTTATCTGTGAGTAAATCAATTTTCCTTAAGTCGCCAATCTTTTGTCTAAGGGTCCGGTCGAGCTTAATGAAATCAAAGATACCCAGTGTAAAAGCGTAAAGAATAAAGATAAGTACAACAAGTTGAAATAAATCAAACTCACCTGTTTTTTGATAAATCAGTAAGCCCAACACGCCCTCTAAACAAATCATAGCGATAAATACAGCTAAGAAAAGAAAACTAAGCCGCGGCCGACTGAATAAATACCGACTCAAGCCAAAGATAATTAAAGCAAGGACTGCGATTACTTCTAGCCCGATTAATAGCCACCAATGATAAGTATAAATAAAAGTCACAAAGCTCGCTCCTTAAAATAATTT
>JASLIE010000144.1 GCA_030152985.1 Bacillaceae bacterium | reverse complement strand
AAATTCCTTCATTTCTAAAGACCCGGCCAATTTCATAGACCTTCTCTAATCCGCCTACAATTAAACGCTTTAGGTGAAGCTCTATAGCAATACGCATATAAAGTTCTATATCTAAGGCATTATGGTGGGTTTCAAAAGGACGTGCCGTCGCTCCACCTGGAATTGAATGAAGCATAGGAGTTTCAACCTCTAAAAATCCAGCATCATTCAAGTAACGACGCATAGACTGAATGATCTTACTTCTTAAGATAAAGACTTCACGGCTTTCTTCATTGGTAATTAAATCTAAGTAACGTTTACGATACCTTAACTCAATATCTTGTAAGCCATGATACTTATCTGGTAAAGGACGTAGTGATTTAGTTAAAAGTGTAAACTCTTTAACTTGAACTGATAATTCGCCTACATTTGTTTTAAACATGACACCTGTCACACCAACAATGTCACCAATATCCACTGTTTTATAAATTTCGTAAGCTTCTTCACCTATTTCATCCTTACGAACGTATAACTGAATTTGAGCAGATGCATCTTGAATATGTGCAAAGCCTACTTTACCTTTTCCACGCTTAGTCATCATGCGTCCTGCTATTGTTGTTTCAATCTGTTTTTCTTCTAAGTCTTCTTTACTGTATTCACCATAGGCATCAATCAAGTCTTGAGCAGTATGCGTTCGAACGAACTTACCACCAAAAGGATTATGCCCCGCTTCTAAATGCGCATCAAGTTTCTCTCTGCGCACCTGCATATGTTCATTTAATTCCTCCGTCACTTCAATCACTCCATATCACACATTTTTTCTAGTCTTTACTGTTTTCTCTCACTTAAGTCTAACAAGGCTTTTCATATGTAGCAAGCAAAGGCCTAATCTTTATACCTTTATTTCTTGACAAGGCCAGCTATATCGGATGAGGGTAACTTTTTTAAGCATTGACTGACGGTTTCACCCACACTCGGAATAACAAGGTCAGCTGCTAACTCTTCAAGCGGTACAAGGACAAAAGCTCTTTGCTGCATTCTCGGATGCGGAATGATTAAGTCAGCTTCATTAATTTCTATATCCTCATAAAGTAAAATATCAATATCAATAATCCGCGGACCATTAAGGAAGGTCTTTTTTCTTCCGAGTTTCTTTTCAATTGCTTGAGTCGTTTGAATCAACTCTTTAGCTGACAGATCGACCTCACACTCTAAGACTTGATTTAGAAATTTATCCTGATCTAAAAAACCAACTGGTTCGGTCTCATATAATGAAGATATCTTTTTTACTTGAATCAAAGGATGGTCCTTTAATGCTTGAATTGCCTTTTCTAAATTCCTTTTTCGCTCTCCTACATTCGTGCCAAGTGCTAAATAAACTGTTTTCATTTATTTCGCTCCCTTATAATTTCAACAGCGACAGAGTCATAGTGGCCATTAATCGGCGGATTTGGCTTTTCAAATCTCACTTTGCACTTCTCTATCTCTGGAAATGCAGCAAGTAGTTCTGATGCAATTGTCTCTGAAACAGACTCTAGCAAATTATGCGCTTTACCTTCGACAATTTCTTTTACTAAATTAAAGACTTCCCCGTAATGAACTGAGTCTTCCATCTTATCTGATTTACCAGCTTGTTCTAAGGGAACATATAACTCTAAATCAACTATAAAACGTTGACCCAAGACACGCTCCTCTTGAAAAAGTCCATGATAACCATAAAAAGCGAGCCCTTTTAGAATAATTTTATCCAAGTGCACTTCCTCCCTTCAACATTGCATCCATCATTCTAACAAGTTCAACATTACGTTTGACATCATGAACCCTAAAAATATGTACACCTTGCGTAACACCTAAACAGGTTGTTGCACCGGTTGCATTATCTCGGTCCCTTGCATCAGACTTAATGACTTCATTAATAAAGGATTTACGTGACGCTCCTAAAAGTAAAGGGTATCCAAGCGAATGAAATGACTTTAACTCCTTCATTACTTCATAATTCTCTTTCATTGTTTTTACAAAGCCTATTCCTGGATCTAAAATAATCTGCTCATCCTTAACCCCTGCATCCTTAACAAGCTTAACACTCTCAATTAAATCATCCTTCATTTCTTTGATTAATGAATGATAAGCCCTATCACGTGAATGATTGTGCATCAAAATAATTGGAAGTCCTGTTTTTGCTGCGACTTCCTTCATTTGAGGATCTGCTTTTGCACCCCAAACGTCATTGATGATATCGGCGCCTGCTTCAATTGCTGCTTCTGCGGTAGCAGCCTTGTATGTATCAATTGATATCGGAATCGACAAAACATCTTTAAGTGCACGAATCACAGGGACAACACGGGCAATCTCTTCTTCTTTAGATACAGGCTGATGATCAGGCCGAGTAGATTCACCACCGACATCAATGATATCTGCTCCATCCGCTTGCATTTTTAAAGCTTGAGCAACAGCCTCATCGACATCGATATATGCACCTCCATCTGAAAAGGAGTCTGGGGTTGTATTTAATATCCCCATAATGTATGAGCGTTTTGTTAAATCATATGTTTTAACCGAAGTTTTTAAAATCATCTTATCTTCTCCTAAGTTCTTCATAAATTAATTTTAACACACTTCTTTTACTTATCTAAAACAAAAAAGATGCCGAGGCATCTTTTTTAATCTTCAAAGGCATATAAAGCTGTTGAAAGATAACGTTCACCATTATCAGGTAGGAGTGCAAGCACTTTTTTGCCACTTCCTAGTTGATCAGCTACTTTAATGGCTGCAGCAATTGCTGCTCCGGATGAAATACCACCTAGAATTCCTTCTGTCTTGGCAATCTTCCTAGCTGTTTCAAAAGCTTCTTCATTTTTAATTTGGATGACTGACTCATAAACCGATTCATCTAATACTTTGGGTACAAAACCCGCACCAATTCCCTGAATCTTATGCGGACCTGGTGTGCCGCCAGATAAAACGGGCGAATCTTGAGGTTCAACTGCATAAACCTTCACTTGAGGATGAGCAGCTTTAAGGACCTTTCCAACACCCGTTACCGTACCTCCTGTCCCGACACCTGCGACAAAGGCATCAAACCCTTCAGGAAATTGCTTTAAAATTTCCTGGCCAGTTGTTTGTTCATGAATTTTCGGGTTAGCGGGATTTTCAAATTGTTGTGGCATGAAATAGGCTTTTTCTTTAACCAGTTCTTCCGCCTTTTCAATTGCTCCCTTCATTCCCTCTGCACCTGGTGTTAGAATAATCTCTGCACCAAAGGCCTTTAATAAGTTACGTCTTTCCTGACTCATCGTATCAGGCATAGTGACAACTAAACGATAACCTTTAGCTGCCGCTACCATGGCCAGCCCAATTCCTGTATTACCGCTCGTTGGCTCGACGAGTGTGACTTCTTTATTTAATTTACCTTCAGCTTCCGCTTGCTCAATCATGGCTTTAGCAATTCGGTCTTTAACTGAACTTCCTGGATTAAAGTATTCTAACTTAACATAAATGTCTGCTCGGTCTTTGACTTCATTCTTTAGTTTAACAACAGGTGTTGAGCCAATTAAATCAACAACACTTTCTTCAACGCGCATGTCAACATCTCCTTTAATTCATACTAAGTTCATATGATTACTTTAATCTTACGGATAATTGGTAAATTTGTCAATAGTTAATCGAGTAAGGCCTCAAGATCCGCTTCACTAAAGCGATAAACTTCGTTACAGAAATGACAAGTCGCTTCTGCTCCTTTATCCTTACGAATCATGTCTTCAACTTCAGCTGCGCCAAGTCCCTTAATTGCACCTGCAATTCGTTCCTTAGAGCATTCACATCTAAACTCAACCGGAAGCGTCTCAAGAAACTTAATTTCAGTCTGAGTAAAGAGCTCAGTTAATATCTCTTCTGGTGAATGCCCCGCCTCGACTAAGTGTGAGATTGCTGGAAATTGAGCAATATCTGCTTCAAGTTGATCAATGATTTCATCAGTTGCGCCTGGCATGAGCTGAATAATAAAGCCACCCGCTGCTTTTACCGTATGATCTGGGTTGATTAAAACACCCGCTCCGACTGCTGATGGCGTTTGTTCTGAACTAGCAAAATAATAAGTAAAGTCCTCACTTACCTCACCTGAAACAATGGGAACTTGACCTGTAAAGTACTCTTTAAGTCCCAAATCTTTCACAACACTTAAACTTCCCTCTACACCTACAGCACGCCTAACATCTAGTTTTCCTTGTTCATTAAGCTCATAATCAACATGTGGATGTGTCACATAGCCGCGCACATGGCCTAGGGCATTGGCATCTGCGACAATCGGACCAATTGCCCCGTTACCTTCAAGTCTTGCCGTTAATTTATCCTCACCTTTTAACATCGCACCCATCATTGCCGTAATGGTCATCGTTCTGCCGAGAGCCGCTGTTGTCGTTGCCCATGAGTCCTGTCTTCTTCTTGCTTCCTCAATTGTATTTGTTGTCACAGTCGCGTAGGCACGCACCATTCCGTCATACATTGTTGCCTTTACTAAATAATCATTCATTTTATTTAACCCCTTTTATATTGTCTTTATAAATTAGATAGAGACCGACTAAGGTCAAGTTTGCTTCGACATGATCAATCGTCTCAGAAGCTTCATTAAATAAATGAGCAAATCCACCCGTCGCTATGACAGTCGGATTTGTTTTAACTTGCTCTTTAATCCGATTCACAATCCCGTCGATTTGTGCAACATATCCATAATATACCCCTGATTGCATTGCCCCAACCGTTGTTTTACCAATAACTTGTTCAGGCTCTTCAATTTCTATTTTTGGTAATTTAGACGCCTTGTCATAGAGAGCGTCCATTGATATCTTAACACCTGGTGCAATCACACCGCCATTATAAGCTTTATTTTCATCAACATAACAATAAGTCGTCGCCGTTCCAAAATCAATAATAATTAAAGGAGCACCATGTAAATGAATTCCACCTACAGCATTCACAATTCGGTCAGCACCGATTTCTTTTGGATAGGGATAATTCATTTTTAAATGCGAATCGATTTTCTCTTTACCGACAATTAATGCCTCTTTATTAAAGTAGACACGAAAGGTCCGCTCAAGCGCTTGCATGATTGGCGGGACAACTGAAGAAATAATGACCCCTTCAATATCAGTAAACTTAAGATTAGCAAAATCAAATAAGGACTTAAATAATATGGCAAATTCATCTTCTGTTCGGTGACGGTCTGTTCGAATTCGCCACTCATGTACTAACTCATCGTCTTTAAAAACACCTAAAACCGTATTGGTATTCCCTATATCCAAAACAAATATCATCTACTTAACTCCCCTTACATTTAAAAGATATGTTTAATATAACATAAGTCTAATAGAATGAAATAAAAAGAACCTTTCTCTTTTCAAAGAAAGGTTCTTTAGCTGTCGAAATTAGATTTTATCTTCTGATGATTCATTCTCAGTTTCAGATGTTTCATCTGCCTTACTTTCTTCAACTGTTTGCTTTGAGTCATCCTCTTTTGCTTCTTCCTCCACCGGCTCTTGAACTTCTTCTTTTTTCGCTTTCTCTTCTGGCATTACACCGTGATGGAAAAGTGATTCAATTTGCTCAGCGTCTAAGGTTTCAACTTCGAGTAACTTCTCAGCAATTGTTTCTAATTGTTCCTTATGTTTAGTTAAAATTTCTGTTGCACGATTGTAACAGAAATTAATAAACTTCTGTGTTTCAACATCAATTTGATGCGCTAACTCATCACTATGACCTTTATCGCTTTGGATATCACGACCTAAGAAAACTTGATCGTTTCCGCCACCTGTAAATTGTGTCGCACCAATTTTTTCACTCATACCAAATTCCGTAATCATTTTGTGTGCAATTGCAGTTGCACGTTGGAAGTCATTTGATGCTCCCGTACTTACATTATCCTTACCAAAGATAATCTCTTCAGCGACACGGCCACCAAGAAGGCCTGTAATTTTATCTAATAACTCTGGTTTCGTTGCTAAGAAACGATCTTCTTTAGGTAACATAACTGCATAACCACCTGCTTGACCACGTGGGACAATGGTTACTTTGTGGACCGTATCTGCATCATCTAAAACCATTCCAATGATTGTATGACCACTCTCATGATAGGCGACAATCTGTCTTTCTTTCTCAGATACAACACGGCTTCGTTTCGCTGGACCTGCGATGACACGATCAATCGCTTCATCAATTTCTTCCATCGAAATTTCAGTTTTATTATGTCTTGCCGTCACTAAGGCGGCTTCATTAAGTAAGTTTTCTAAGTCTGCACCTGAAAAACCTGGTGTTCGCATTGCGATCACATTTAAGTCAACGTCATCGGTAAAAGGCTTATTGCGTGCATGGACTTTTAAGACTGCTTCTCGTCCCTTAACATCTGGGTTATTAACCGGAATCTGACGGTCAAAACGTCCCGGACGTAGTAAGGCCGGGTCTAAGATATCCGGTCTGTTTGTTGCAGCAATCATAATGATATTTTCACTTTCATCAAATCCATCCATCTCAACAAGGAGTTGGTTTAGGGTTTGTTCACGCTCATCGTGACCGCCACCTAGGCCTGCTCCACGTTGCCTACCGACTGCATCAATCTCATCAATAAAAATAATACATGGTGAATTTTTCTTGGCATTTTCAAATAAATCTCTTACACGTGAAGCACCAACCCCGACAAACATTTCAACGAAGTCAGAACCACTCACTGTAAAGAATGGCGTACCTGCCTCACCAGCAACTGCTCTTGCTAAAAGCGTCTTACCTGTACCCGGAGGTCCAACGAGTAAAACACCTTTTGGAATACGTGCACCAACGCTTTGGAATTTACGTGGATCTTTAAGGAATTCAACAACTTCTTCAAGTTCTTGCTTCTCCTCATCAGCACCCGCAACATCGTCAAAACTGACCTTTGGTTTTTCTTCATTGTACATTTTAGCCTTACTCTTACCAAAGTTCATTGCTCTACCGGCGCCACCGCCGCCACCTTGTGCACGTGTAAAGATAATAAAGAAAATTAAACCGATTAAAATAAATGGAACTGCGACTGTCAGCATGCTGACAAAGACGCTTGGTTGCTCTTCTTCAGCAACTTTTAAAACACCTTGCTCTGTAGCAAGACCTGAAATTTCAGCGACAATATCTGTGTTGTCTGGGATTTGCGTGATAAAAACACGCTCATCTTTTTCTAAAATACCTGTAATACGCATTACCTTATTCTTCGGCTGCATCGTCATTTCTTTGATTTCACCATTCTCTAAAGCTTGCGTAAAATCTTTAACATCAAATTCTTTTGCTTGTTCATTACCGTTCATTAACATTGTGACCGTTAAAATGACACCTAAAATAATGATGACATATAAAGCCACACCACGATTTAAACGTTTCATTCTTTACCTCCTCCCGAATGGGAAAAACTATATTTCATAATACCATATAAAAAAGTGATAAGACAACTATTTCCTTTTTAATTCATTGATTTCCTTTAAAGCTCGTCTTCATAAACCTCCGGCTTAAGTATACCAATATATGGTAGATTTCGATACTTTTGATTATAATCTAAACCATAACCAACAACAAACTTATCTGGTACTTCAAAACCAACAATATCGGCTTTAATTTTAGCCGATCGATTTGCCGGCTTATCAAGCAATGTAACTATTTTAACAGAGTTAGCTTTACGGTACTTGAACAAATCGACTAAATAACTCAAGGTTAAACCACTGTCAATGATATCCTCAATAATGAGTAAGTCGCGTCCTTCAACCTTTGTGTCTAAATCTTTTACAATTTTAACTTCACCAGAGGAACGCATTGCACTCCCGTAACTCGACACATCCATAAAGTCGACCTCTAAGTGGGTGTCAATTCGCTTAATTAAGTCTGCCATAAAAGGCATTGCTCCTTTTAAAACTCCGACTACGAGCGGAAACTTACCCTCGTACTCTTCCGTGAGTTGACTCCCAATTTCACGACACACACGGTCAATGTCTTCTTCACTAAATAATACTGATTCAATCTCGTTCTTCACACTATTTCCGCCCTTCCTTTAATCACACTTAATTAAGTATACTTTAATCGAATGTATTTTGAATCACTTGCTAACTCTTTTACCATACCCTTTTGATAGCCAATTAACCAAAGGACTCTTTCATTTGCATCAACGAGCACCGGCACTTGATCGCGTAAATATCGAGGTACTTTCTGGTCAATTAAAATATCCTTGACTTTCTTACTACCCGAGAGGCCTTTCCAGGTCATACGATCACCAGGTTTTCGGTAGCGTACTTTTAAGGGAAGTTCAACCCCAGATGCACAAATAAAATACTCATTCGGGTCTGTCGACTCTCTTTTTTCTTCTACAAATTCAGCTTCAATAACCCCTGAATCAAGTCTTGTTCGACCTGGTAGAGTTAAACTATATGAATCTTTTTTTCCTTCATTCTTAAAATAAAAGACTAGTTTTTCATAACTTTTCTCCATGATTAAAGCATTTGGCAGTTGAACCCTCTTATTTGACTCACTTTCTAAAAGCATTTGAAAATAAGTCTCATGAACATAGGATAAGCTGCTCGGTTTTTCTTCATAGAGATAGTTTAATATTAGTTGATAGACTCGTCTTTGTAAAGAAGAAGGGATGCTTTTCATTTTTTCAATATTTATTGAAAGCAAGCTTCCTTCTTTCTTAGCATTTTCATTAAAAATCTTTTTTGCTTCCTGCATTAAATAAGCTTCATCATCCTGTAAACTTTGACTTAAATGAAAACTCGTTCTTGCTATATTTGGATT
>JASLIE010000044.1 GCA_030152985.1 Bacillaceae bacterium | reverse complement strand
AATAAAGGGAATAATAATTTTTAAATGATACTTCTTTTGCTCCATCAAAACTCCCCCTAATTTAATTTTTACTCTGTTAGTTCGATTAATTCATCTACTAAAGAACCTATATAGCGAATTGTTTCACGTAAGGGTTTTTCAGTTGATAAATCAACTCCAGCAAGTTGTGCAAGCTCTAATGGCTTTTTAGAACCACCTAATTTAAGCACTTCTATCCAATCTTCAACGGCTGTTTGTCCTTCTTCTAATATACGATTAGATACTTGCGTTGAAATTGTCAGTCCTGCTGAATAAGTGTAGGGATAAAGCCCCATATAATAGTGAGGTTGACGCATCCACGTTAATTCAGCACCATCTGTTATTTCAACCGCATCTCCCCAAAATGCTTCAAGCACATTACGTTTTATTTTATTTAAGGTAGGAGCATTTACACTTTCTTTTGCATCAATTAATTTATAAACTTCGCGTTGATAAGCTGCCTCTAATAAATGTGTCACAAAGTTATGGTAATATGTACCAGAAATAAGTGATGAAATAACCCAACGTTTAAATCGTTTGTCAGTCGATTTATTTAATAAATCACGAGCTAAAAGCATCTCATTCATTGTGGATGGTGCTTCAACAAAGTACATTGATGAGTTGGCATTAAAAACATTTTGATGGGCGTTTGCATAGTTAAAATGCCCAGCATGTCCGAGCTCGTGAATTAAGGTAAAGACATCTTCCATTTGATCAGACCACGAAACTAAGATATAGGGATGCACACCAAATGGGCTTGAACAAAAAGCACCTGTTGATTTACCTTTATTTTGAGCATAATCTATCCATCGCTCATCAAATGCTTGGTTAAGCATTAAATTATAATCATCACCTAAGATAGCTAAGGCATCTTTAATATACTTTTTAGCATCTTCATAACTTACTTTAGGTAAATAAGTTGGATCTAAGGGAACTTTTAAATCCGCATAGGTCATTTTATCTAAATTATATACTTTTTGAATTAACCTGGCATATCTTCGCATATGCGGAGCTAACTCAGTCATAATTAAATCAATTTGACGATGATAAAGCGACCTATCAACCTCTTGACTTTGAAGTAGGTAATCAATCACTGATTCATAACCCCGTAAATCTGCTAACTTCTTTTCTGTTTGTAGATGCGTGTCATAGATTTTTGCCGTTGTATGTTGATACTTCCTTAATTCCTTAGAAAAAGCAGCAAATGCAGCTCTTCTTTTCTCAGTATCTGCCTCATATTCTAAACTTCCTTCAAAAGACACATAGCTTAAAGGATGTTCTTTTCCCCCTGCATGAAAGTCAGGAAAATTAATATCTAACATTTTACTTGTATTATAAAGCTCATAAGGTGCTTCAAAAATCGATGAAAAACCAGCTAATACTTTTTCAACTTCTGGATGCAATGTATAAGGTTTCTTTTCAATTAGTCGATCTAAATATCTTGAAAAATCAGCACTTTGCTCAATCGCTTCTTCAAGTATTTCAGTTGGCAAACTAAGTAATTCACTATCTACAAACGAGACCTCACTCATGACCTCAGCTAAAATTTGATTCCATTTAGCTGCACGCATTTGATGTTTCTCATTTGTTTGATCAACACTTAAATTTAAACTTGCGTAAGCATCAATCGGAATAATTCGCTCATAAAGCTTTGCATAGTTTAATAAGCAGTGATTCACATCGCTTGAATCACTTATTTTACCTTTATATATTTTTACAAACTCGCTAGCTTCTTGCTGTATCTGTTTAACTGCTTCTTCAAATTGTGTTTCAGTTTTAAAAAAGTGGGATAAATCCCATGTTTCTTTTGAACTAACCTCATCTCTATGTAAAAACTGACTCATATAAACACTCCCTTTCTTTATCTAGTATAACTGATTATAACTTAGATATATATTATTATTCACTCAAATTTATTGATTAATAAACAAATCAATCATTGGTTTAACTTCTTCTATTGGAAGGGATAAGCCTTGTGTCATATCTGTTGTTTTATTAATTTCTTCATTTATTCCCATTGAATTAATTCCAATTATTTTTTCATCTTCTACTGAAATTAAAGGTCCACCACTATTTCCTGGAAGCAGATTGGCACTTACTTCATAGGTGTTTTTATAACGATATGTTTCAGAGACAATTTCTTTAATTGATCCGACTACATAGCCAAGTGTAACATGATTTCTTTTGCCCTCAGGACTTCCGACTGCGATCACATGTTCACCATTCGCTATCTTACCCTCAGACATAATTGGATAAGGTTGCTTACCTTCAAACTGTTTCACTTTTATGACAGCAATATCGGTCGTCTGAGCACGTCCGAGAACAATGCCTCTGTATTTTAAACCATTTTTAGTGATAACCTCGACACTTTTTGTCCCCTCTACAACATGAGCGTTTGTAACGATGTGCCCCTGCATATCATAAAGAAAACCTGAACCTTGACCGGCTTTTGTAATAATTGTATAAATCGTTGGTTGTGCCTGAGTTAAAATAAGCTCTACTTTGCTCATATTAATTTCAGACTCAATTGGGGGAAGGTGACTGAGTCGCTCGGCTTGTTCTTTAACTGATGTTGTATATGAACCGTCACGACTCACTAGTTCTTGATCTGCATTTAAAACTGTAATTAAGATCGCACTTGAAAGCAATAATGATAGTAAAAGTAATATTCCTGGTACTTTTCTCACATGAAATTTACGTTGTTTAACTAAGGAACCACAGCGATAACAATGTGTCGCATGAGTTTGTACATATATTTTACATTCTTTACAGTACATCCCTTTCACTCCCGAACCATTTTATTCCATTATACGTTATTTTTTATAAAAAAACAGCACCTAAATAGGTGCTGCTTGCTTTAGACGAGACTTCCGCCTTCTTTACTATATTTAATGACGCCTTCTGCTGCACGATAAGAAAGTGCACCAATTGTACCTGTTGCGTTATATCCACTATTATGTGCATAAGCAGATCCGCCAACGACAAATACGTTTTCTGCATCCCACATTTGTAAGTAATTATTAACTGCTGAAGTTTCTGGGTCACTTCCCATTATCACTCCACCTGTATTATGTGTCGCTTGGTATGGAACAATATCATAGTCTTCTAAATCATCATTTTTACTAATATGATCTGCTCCCATTTCTTTTAAGACTTCGACCGCTTTTTCAGATAAGAATTTAGCACGCTCACGGTCCATATCCGTGTAATTATAAGTCATACGAAGTAATGGATTACCAAATGAGTCCTTGTAAGTTGGATCAAGTGATAAATAGTTATCAACATGAGGCATTGAAGCCCCTTCTGAATAAACATCTAGCGTTCGATTAAAGTATTTTAAAGATTCCTCTTTAAATTGTTTACCCCAACGTGGTGTTCCATCTAAAACAGGGTTACTTGAAATTGGACGTTTAGCATTTTGTGCAAGCGTCATTGATCCCCCATGAATAAAGTTTAATTTACTATGGTCAAAGTTATCTCCGTTGTAATCATCATAGGTTGCACCAAGTCCACCCGACCCCATAGCTAGGTTAAATTTCTTCTCTTCAAAAAATCCTGTTGCACCTGCTTCAATTTGGTAGCAGTAATTACGTCCAATCACACCTGTACGTGTTTTAGGATCATAAGGTTTTCCGAGTTTAGAGTTAAGAAGTAAACGTGAGTTATTAAATGTATAACTTGTCACTACAACAATATCTGCAGGCTGTTCGACTTCTTCACCTGTTTCAGTATCAATATAAATAACACCTGATGCTTTACCATCCTTATGCAAAATACGTGTAACAGTTGAATTAGGACGTAATTCAAAATTTCCAGTGTTTTTTGCTACAGGTATAACGGTAACAGTCGGATCAGCCTTAGCACCATACTCACAGCCGAAACGTTCACAAAAGCCATTGTATTGACATGCATTTAATTTCTGGCCGTCTGGATTTTCATAGGCTTGTGACATATTAGCTGATGGCGACTGGAAAGGATGATAACCTAAGTTTTTAGCCGCTTCTTTAAATAAATTAAGGGCTGGTGAACTTTTCATTGGCGGGTTAGGAAAAGGTTCAGAACGCTCTCCTCTTAATGGTGTTTCGCCTCCAGTAATCCCAGCCATTTTTTCAAATTTCACATAATAAGGTTCTAACTCATCATATGTAATTCCCCAATCTTGGATGGTGATTTCTTTTGGAACTTTGTCTTTACCATATTTTTTCTCTGTCATCGATTTAATTTCAAAATCATAAGGTAAGAATCGATCAGTTAAACCGTTCCAGTGGACACCTGCACCACCAACACCATTTCCTAATAAGAAAGAACCATATCTTCTCATCGGTAGCGCACGCTCTGAAGGTCTGTTCCTAAAAGTAATCGTCTCTTTAGACAAGTCTTGCATAATTTCATAACGTAAAGCATATCTGAGTTCATCGTGTTTCATTGCAAAGTTTTTTGTACTCCGGTCTTTACCACGCTCTAAGCCAACAACTTTAAGACCTGCTTTAGCTGCCTCAGATGCAATAATTCCGCCTGACCAGCCGACACCTACGATGACGACATCTGTTTTTGGTAGTTTTTTAACCATCTATAATCGCTCCTTAATTTCCATGTGTGTCATTTAGACTTTTTGGTTCAATTTCTAAAAATTCTTCTGTTTCAATATCATCTACATAACTCATTTGAACACCTGGGTATTCCTTCATTGCCCAACCTTGCATATTTTCATTCCCACCATAAAGTGGATCAGCATAGGCACCTTCAAGGGTCACAGCTAGTAACTCTTCAAAGAATAATGTTGAAGGTACACCACGCATATCAACTTTTCCATTCTCTAATGCTTCCATTACTTCAATCTGTTCAGCTTCCTCTAAATCTACATAGTTTTTCTTATACTGTTTTTCAGTATACTTATTCACAGATTTGATTCCTAAATCAAAAATTTGTTGACGTGTAAGACGTGATTGGAAGCCCTGTGTTTCTGTTCCATCATAAAAAGGACCTTGCATATATTCCTTTGCATTAATCCCCCATGGACCAGCTAACTGATGATCAATATAATAAGGAACACCTAAACCTATTGCACCAGGGCCATTATCATCTTCTGGGAAAATTGTTTCAGCAAGTGCTCCAACAAGTTTAAAGTCTGCTTTATTATTAAAGTACTTTAATGCTTTAGTATACTCTTGAGTAAGTACTGCTTTTTGCTTATCTTCACCAAAGTAATTGGCACCTACTAAACCACCTAATGCACCTGCTCCTATTAATCCTCCGGCAGCAATCCCCGACTTCTTAATAAAATCACGACGCGTTGTTTTCTTTTCTAAAGACATAGTAGTCCTCCTTAAAATTCAAATAAATAAATAACCTAATTAAAATAACACATTTAAAAATTTAACACAACTTAATTTTTACCAATATTTCCAAAAATAAATAATCGACCGAGGTCGATTATTTATTCATGTTCTCAATTTCTCTTTTTGTTTTTTCTGTTCCTAATTCATAAAGTAAATTATACAAGTTTTTCAAATCTGTATTGTATTCGCCGTCTGTATCGTGATGTTCTGAAAGTGGCGTGAGTATATTTAAAGCTTCCTCCCCCACAATGGCATCGAAATCATGTAAAATAGCTTCAATTTTTCTAATATCTTCACGATTAGCTAGGATCTCAAACTCAGCACTATCCGGAATTGACATCTCGGTAATTCGCTTTTCACTTATAGAAACGTAGTATTTCTTTTTCTCCATTTCAATCACCTCATTAGCTTTATTCCTTTTCCCATTCTCTTTTAAACATTCTTTTTTGTTACATTATGTTATAAGCAGTTAAATTGCGTGAACTTATGAATTTAACTATACTTGACTTTATACTTAAATTTACTTAATAAGGAGTTTGATTTATTTGATGCGAATTTATCGTTGGCCGCAAAAATACATGACATTGAGTGTGCCGCTTGTTTTAATCTTAGGATTTACGCTTGGTACATTAATTGACACCTCTCGCTTACAAGAAACGCTTCTGATCGCAACTATTATTATGATTTATGCAACAATGGTTGGATTTAATCTGAAAGAACTCACATCTCTAGAAGGTTCAAAAATTTTATTTTTCTCTGTTCTAATCAATTTTTTGATTATTCCGCTAATTGCCTATCTTTTAGGAATTATCCTGTTAAAGGAACATCCACTAATGTTTGCTGGGCTTGCTCTATCAGCACTTCTCCCGACAAGTGGCATGACAATTTCTTGGACGGTTTTACAACAAGGAAATGTCGGAGGCGCAATTAAACTTACTATCTTTGGACTTATTATTGGTTCTATACTTACTCCCTGGTATCTATTGTTAATGGTTGGAGAATTTGTTGATATTGATATTCTTCAAACAATGAAAACAATTTTAATGGTTGTCTTTGTTCCAATGTTACTTGGACAAATTACTTATAAATTAATTTTAAAAAGGTCAACTGTTGAAAACTTTAAAAAGAACATTAAACCTAAATTTGGACCTTTAAGTATTTGGGCCATGCTTTATGTTATTTTTGTCAGCATTAGCTCTAAAGCTGAGATGATTATAAATAATTTAGAACTCATTTTTATTGCTTTAATCGTGCTAATTTTATTTTATTTACTTAATTTTCTTATCAGTAGCTTTATTGCTGTGAAATTATTTAACCGTGAAGACGGGATTGCACTTGTTAATGGAACGGTTTTAAGAAATCTTTCTATTGCAATTGGTCTTGCAGCTACATCCTTTGGTCCTGAGGCCGCACTTATTGTAACCCTTGCCTTTGTCGTACAACAACAAGCTATTGTTAACTATGTGAAAATTGCAATGCCAAGATGGTTTCAATTACCAACTAAACAAACTGAGGTTTTATGAGATTCATTTTGTCTTCTTTCCCTTTTTCTTGCTATAATAAATTTATGATGAAGATAGGGGTTGATGATTATTTCATTTGCAGTAATTAATTCTCTACTTGTTTTTGGAGTCGTTCTTTATATAATGAGCTTAATTACAAAGAAACGTTTTTGTAGATTAATCGCGATTACTTCAATTGTATTAGGTCTTTGGCTTTTAATCAGTAAGTTTTTAACCGGCATGTAAAAAGACTACATCTTTAGATGTAGTCTTTTATAATTCTTCTATATCTATTTCAAGATGATTCAAGCAAGATTCTACTGCTTCTTGTTGAATTTTACTTGCATCTTGAATAAGCCTTTTGAAGTCTGCTTCTGTTTGTGCATTAACTTGTTTTTCTTTAATCATTAAAAATGCTTGATTATTTTTCTCAAGTGCTTGCAAATAACTAGCTTGAATAAGCTTTGCTTCCTGTGATTTTATCTGAACATTCTCAAGTGCTAATTGACTTATTTCAAGTTCTTCTTCTGCTTTGTCAATTAAGAGTGTAAGATCTTCTTCTTTACCTTCTGCTTCTACTAAGTCATAAAAAACACCTTGTCCTTGAGTTTCTGTGACAGTTTTCATCAAAAGTTTTATATCTTGTTCAAGTGTATCTGCTTGATTTTGGCATCCAAATAAGAGCGATATTAACACACTCACTATGACTAATCGTTTCATAAGGGTAACTCCTATCTGAGTTTAAAGTGATTTTTCAACAACATAGTCTGCTAACAAACGTGCACCAAACCCAGTTGCTGAATTACGGTAATAACCCTCATCCTTACTTTCCATCACACCAGCCATATCTACGTGTAACCACTTCTCTGGTTGAGCAACAAAACGTCTTAAAAATAAACCAGCAGTTATTGCGCCCGCTTCACCTTTATTTGAAATATTACTAAAGTCTGCATAATCACTCTTTAAATAACTTTCATAAGCATCAATTAATGGGAGTGGCCAAACATGATCTCCATTCTTTTCTCCTAAATCCCTCATTATTTCAGCCTCTTTTAAATCCCCCATCACTGCACCAAGCTTCGAACCTAGTGCAACTGCTGCTGCTCCTGTGAGAGTTGCGATATTAACAATATAATCTGCATTTAATTCTTGTGCTCGAATTAAACCGTCTGCTAAAATTAAACGTCCTTCTGCATCAGTGTTACCGACTTGAACAGTCTGACCATCTTTATAACGAATCACATCACCCGGTAAAATCGAGTTTTGATCCGGCATATTTTCTACAATTTGAAGTAGGCCAACCACATTAACTTGTGCTTTTGAATCAGCCAAAAGTTTGAGTGCTCCAGCAACTGCTGCTGCTCCACCCATGTCTAGGCGCATATCACTTAAATCACGTCCACTTTTTAAACTAATCCCACCTGTATCAAATGTAACACCTTTCCCAACAAGGGAAACAAGTGGCTTTGATGAATCACCCACATATTTTAACTCAACAAAACGTGGTTCATATTTACTTCCACGACTCACTGCTAAAATTCCGTTCATTTCTCGGGCTTCAATTTCTTTTTGATCATACACAGTGACCTCAACATCAGTTCCTTTAAAGGCTTCTTTTAGAACTTCTGGAAATGTTTCAGGATTTAATTCATTAGGCGTATCATTCATTAAATCACGTGAAAAGGCCATTGCCTTCGCTCTAATTTCCCCTAAATGAACAGCTGATTCATTTACATTTTCACCAATCAAATTTAATTTCACTTCATCTTCTCTTTTTGACTTATGTTTTGTAAACTGATATTGGCCTAAATTAAAGCCCTCTACAAAAGCAGTCAGCAC
>JASLIE010000010.1 GCA_030152985.1 Bacillaceae bacterium | reverse complement strand
CCTTATCTATCTATACACGCCCGAGAGGATTCGAACCCCCGACCCTTGGCACCGGAAGCCAATGCTCTATCCAGCTGAGCTACGGACGCAAGTAAATCATTATTTATTATACATGAAGTTGATGGAGTTTAACAAGTTTCTTGTTTATTTATATATAAGTAGGTTATAATTTAAGTAGATGTGTTCGAAAAGTTTGACCTTTTCTGACCATGTGTTATATTAGTAGTAGATTTAAAATAGACTTGAGGAGGAATTTATTATGGTATTAATACCTACAGTGATTGAACAAACTAATCGTGGTGAAAGAGCATACGATATTTATTCGCGTTTATTAAAAGATAGAATTATTATGTTAGGAAGTGCAATTGATGATAACGTTGCAAATTCAATTGTTGCACAGCTTTTGTTTTTAGAAGCTGAAGATCCTACTAAAGATATCTCAATTTACATCAACTCCCCTGGTGGATCAATTACAGCAGGCATGGCTATATATGATACAATGAACTTTATTAAAGCTGATGTCTCAACAATTGCAACTGGAATGGCCGCTTCAATGGGAGCATTTTTACTTGCCGCTGGAACTGAGGGTAAACGTTACGCTTTACCTAATAGTGAGGTTATGATTCACCAGCCTTTAGGTGGAACACAAGGTCAAGCAAGTGATATCGAAATTCATGCTAAAAGAATCGTTGAAATGCGTGAAAAAATAAATGAGATTTTAGCAGAAAGAACGAATCAACCTATTGATGTCATTGCAAAAGATACAGATCGTGATAACTTCATGTCTGCACAAGAAGCTGCTGATTATGGTCTGATTGATAAAGTCTTAACAAATAAAGAATAATTAAAAAAAAAGGATTTCAGTTAATCTGAAATCCTTTTTTCTTATGTATAATTATTTTGTTATAAATTGTGTTAAAGCAGCTAGTGCTTCTTCAGCATCTGGTCCTTCAGCAAGCAACTTTATTTCAGTTCCTTTTGTAATAGCTAAACTCATTAATCCCATAATACTTTTTGCATTTATGCGTTTATTATCTTTTTCTAGGAATAAATCAGATGTATAGCGATTAGCTTCTTGAACAAACTGGGCTGCCGGTCTCGCTTGTAAGCCAGTATCTAAAGATACTTGGACAGTCTTTTCAATCATGATAAACATCCTTTCACGTCTTCATTATGATACATTTTTAAATATTTGGTAATCAAAGTTAATTATAACACGTCAAGTTTAGAATTGAAACAGATTATATAGTTATTCAATCCCTAACTTTTCGGCAAATTTATCTAAACTCTTAAATCGATGATTCACACCAGATTTAGATAATTCTCCACTCGGCAAGAGTTCTCCGAGTTCTTTTAAAGTTACTTCTGGATATTTTAAACGTGTTTCTGCAAGCTCTCTTAATTTATCAGGTAAGGATTCTAAACCAACTGCTTCATCAATTGATTTAATCATTTCAACTTGGCGAACAGACGCACTAATTGTTTTATTTAAATTTGCTGTTTCACAATTTACTAAACGGTTAACTGAATTCCTCATATCCCGAACAATTCGAACGTCTTCAAATTTAAAAAGCGCATTGCTAGCACCAATTACTTTTAAAAACTCCGTTATTTTTTCAGCCTCTTTTAAATAAACAATATAACCATTTCGTCTCGGAACACTTCGTGCATTTAAATCAAATTCATTCATCAATTTAAGTACGGTTTGTGTATGTATTTCATTAAAATTAAATATTTCTAAATGATAGGAGGACGTTTCGGGATTATTAATTGAACCTCTCGCTAAAAAGGCGCCTCTTAAGTAAGCACGTTTGCAACATGTTTTTTTTATGTCCACTCTATAATTGATAGACTTTGTTTCTCGATTGATTAAATTTAAATCACTAAGAAGGAGATCAACTTGTTCATTTAATCTGACAATATAAATATTATTTTTCTTTAGTTTCATTTTTTTACGAACCAACAACTCTATATGATAATCGTAAGTTTCTTTAATTAAGATATAGATTCTACGCGCAATTGCTGCGTTCTCTGTTTGAATATCTAAACTATATCGACTCTTTGATTTTGAAAGTTCACCATTCATTAAGATAAGTGCAGAAAGTTCAGCTTTATAACAACACTGACTTGCTTCGATATTAATCAATTCTTTTTTAATTTGAGAAGCAAAAGACACTTCACTCACCCTTTTTATTCATGCTTTTTAATGCGATTTGATAAAGTAGTTTTGCTAACTTTTTAGTATCATGCCTAAGTAATTCATTTTCTTTTATAATATCATATTCTAAAACATTTAAGCCTAAAGCGGCTAATCTTTCTTTATCGTAAATGACAGGTTGAGACTTCTCTAGTGCATACCTTTTTTGCATTTCGCTTGTAATTGGCTCCTTATTTACGATAATACCATCTAAAAATTTATTTTCAGTGTGTTGATAAATCGCTCTCACATGATCAGATGCGGTATAATTGTCTGTCTCACCATATTGTGTCATTAAGTTACAGACATAGAGACACTCAGCTTGTGTTTCTTCAAGTGCTTGACTTACTTCTGGAACAATTAAGTTTGGAATAATGCTTGTATATAAACTCCCTGGTGAAACAACTATTAAGTCTGCATCTAAAATAACATCAATGACATGTTTTGATGGTTTTAAATTATTTTTATTTAAAAAAACATGCTCAATTTTCTTACCATATAAGGGGATATTTGACTCACCTTGAATAATTGCGCCGTCTTCATATTTTGCATTTAAAGTGACGCTCTCATTAACAATTGGTATAACCTTCCCTTTTATATTCAAAATCTTAGAAATGTGTTCAATCCCAGTATGAAAATCTCCTGTTATCTCACCCATTGCAATCAAAATTAAATTTCCTAGGGCGTGACCTGATAATCCATTTCTTTCAGAAAATCGATGTTGAAATAACTGTGTTAAATCATGTTCAGCCTCAGATAATGATGCTAAAACATTGCGTATATCTCCAGGTGCCGGAACATCTAATTCACTTCTAAGCTTTCCTGAACTCCCACCATCATCCGCAACAGTGACGAGTGTTGTTAAATCAATCGAATACTTTTTTAATCCTCTTAATAAAACAGGCATTCCCGTTCCACCACCTATCACAACAATCTTAGGTAATGACATTTATTTTCGCTTTCGTTTCTCAATATCACGATGTGTGATATGTGTTGGGGCTAAGTTCTCAAGTTGCCTCGCATAATACTCAACAAGTGCAACTGAACGATGTTGTCCTCCTGTACATCCAATTGCAATAACAACTTGAGATTTGCCTTCTTTTTTATATTGTGGGATAACATATTGAAATAAATCGAGGATTTTTTCATTAAACATTTGTGTTTCTTGCCATTTAAAAACATAGTCTGAAACTTCTTTTTCAAGTCCTGTTTTCGGACGCATATGTTCAATATAATGCGGATTAGGTAAAAAACGAACATCGAACATAACATCTGCATCAATTGGTGTTCCATATTTAAAACCAAAAGATATAAGTTGAATTGAAAACAACACTTCATTATCTTCTGAATAAAGCTCAATGATTTGGTCGCGCAACTCTTTCGGTTTCAAATCAGATGTTTGAATGATACGCTGTGATCTCCCACGTAACTCTGCCAGAATTTGACGCTCTTGTTCTATGCCATTTAAAATTAGGTCACCCTTAGCAAGTGGGTGAGAACGTCTTGTTTCTTTATATCTACTTACGAGTGTTTCATCTTTTGCATCTAAAAATATAATATGTTCTTCTAACCAATCTTCTTCATTTAAAACATCAAGTGCATCGTAGAGTGCATTAAAAAATTCACGCCCACGTAAATCAATCACAAGTGCAACTTTTTTTATTGTGTTTGTTGAGTCTTTCATAAGCTCTAAAAACTTCGGTAGCAAAGCTGGAGGTAAATTATCAACACAATAATAGCCTAAGTCTTCAAAGCTCTGAATTGCAACTGTTTTTCCCGCCCCTGACATACCTGTAATAATTACTAATTGTGTTCCTTTTTGCATTCTAACCCCTCCTTAGAAATACTATTATACAGTATATTACTTGCTTTATAAACAAAAAAAAGCGTGCAATTGCACGCTTTTGTGTTTAATTACTCTTTTCATCAACTGATTCAACAAATTTTTGAGCCTGTTCAGCTGCAATACTGCCATCGCCTGTTGCAGTAACTATTTGACGTAAATCCTTCACTCGAATATCACCAGCTGAGTAAACACCTGCTACACTCGTTTCCATGTTTTCATTTGATGGGATATAACCATCCTCATCAACAATCCCCAGTGATTCAAACGGCTCACTTAATGGGTCCATTCCAATGTAAACAAAAGCACCTGATGTTTCATGTTCACGCGTCTCACCTGTTTGAGTGTCTTTGAGTGTGACTGTTCCGAGCTTACCATCTACTTCATTAAATGATTCAACTTCTGCATTCCAAATAAAGTCCATCTTCTCATTAGCAAAAGCACGATCTTGAATAATTTTTTGTGCCCTTAATGTGTCACGACGGTGAATGATTGTTACTTTTTTAGCAAACTTTGTTAAGTACATTCCTTCTTCTACTGCAGAATCTCCGCCTCCGACTACAACAATTTCTTTGTCCTTGTAAAAAGCACCATCACAAACAGCACAGTATGATACACCACGTCCTGTTAATTCTTCTTCACCTTCAACACCTAGCTTACGGTACTGAGCACCTGTTGCAATAATGACTGTCTTTGTTTTATATTTCTTATCGCCTGCTGTTACAATTTTATAATCACCATCAACTTCTACGCCTTGAACATCACCATATGCGTATTCCGTACCAAATTTTTTAGCATGTTCAAACATTTTATTTGATAGTTCTGCACCTAAAATACTCTCAAATCCTGGGAAGTTTTCAATATCTTCTGTATCAGCCATTTGACCACCAGGCATTCCACGTTCAATCATTAAAGTATCAAGGTTACCTCTTGATGCATAGACACCTGCTGTCATACCTGCTGGACCTGCACCAACAATAATAACATCATAAATTCTTTCTTCAGTCATTAAAATCGCCTTCTTTCTATATATTTTCTCTTACTTTATCTAATTCTAGTTTACATGATTCAAAGCTGAATCGTCTATTTTTATGCTCACAACATCACATACTTGATATTTCACTATTTTTTATCTTTTATTTTAATAATTTGCATAGGATTTCCTCCAACAAAGGCACCATCTGGTACATCTTTATTTACTAGAGTTTGAGCAGAGACAATTGCATTATCGCCAATCTTAACACCAGGTAAAATTGTAGTATTTGCACCCACCATGACATTATCACCAATCTTAATTTCTCCGAGACGATATTCGTCAATTAAATATTCGTGGGCTAAAAGGGTTGTATTGTAACCTATGATACAATTACTTCCAATTTCAATTTTTTCAGGAAACATAGTATCCGGCATCACCATTAAAGCGAGTGCTGTTTTTTCTCCAATTTTCATTTTTAAAAAAGTGCGATAAATCCAATTTTTCACACTTAAAAAAGGCATATACTTACCTATAAAAATAAATATAAAGTTTTTCATCACCTTAAAAAATGAAACTGTTCGATAGATTTGCCAAAGTGAGTTCGCCCCTTGAACTTGATATCTGCTTGTCCTTCTCATGCTTTATACACCTACTATTTTTAAAGTATCACGCATATCTTCTAACATATAGGTAGGCTTATATTGTTGTAAAAAACCTCTACCTTTCATACTCCAAGCTACACCAGCCGTTTGAGTTAACGCTTTTTTTCCAGCTTCGATATCATGATAATTATCACCAATCATGAGTGTTGAAGGTGGATTTGCTTCTAATTGTTCCATCGCCAATTGTACTGATTCAGGATGTGGTTTAGGGTGGGTCACATCATCAATTGTGACAATCACATCAAAATAAGGCGTTAACCCAGTGCAAGCTAATGTTTTTTTAACACCTTCACGCATTTTTGCTGTGACAATCCCTATTTTAATGCCCTTAGCAAGCAATCTTTCAATCGTTTCTTTTGCATAAGGAATCTCTTTAACAAAATGATCGTGGTATTTAAAATTATGCTCTCTATATGTTTTAATCATTTCCTCTGCTTGATCTGGGTTAATTTGATTAAAGGTTTCAATCAAAGGTGGACCATTCATTGCTTTAATTTCTTCTTCAGTAAATTCATAACCATAAACCTTAAATGTATGTTTAAATGACTCTGTAATTAAATCATTTGTATCGGCAATTGTTCCATCTAAATCAAAAAGTACCGTTTTAATATTCATAATCCGCTTCCTTTCTAATCTCGACTCGTTTCCATAAAAATGAAACGAATAAGGTTAATATGACTGCTGTAATAAAACGAATGACTAAAAGTGGCCAGACCGTTATCCCGAGTGGAATAAAGACAGCTGTATCTTCTACAACTGCGTGACAGGTTACTAAAAAGATTAAAGCTAACATCATATCTTTTCTAGAAACACCGTCTTCTTCTACTGCTTGAATCATGACTCCTGCACCAAAGGCAAGGCCAATTGTTAAACCTGTCACGAGAGTAAATGAAGTATTTTCTTTCATTCCTAAAAAACGTGTAAAAGGTGCCATTTTATTTGAAATCACATTTAACCACCCTAAATCTCTTAAATATTGCATAATGATCATAAGTGGTATGATAATTAAAGCTAATTGTAAAATAGCTATTAAAGCTGTTTTAAATCCGTGTAAAAAAATTGCTCCCCAAGAGTCAGGTGCAACTGTTTCTGTTGCAATTAAACCATATTGGGCCATTTCTGAACCACCCTGCCAAACAAGATTAATCGTAATTGCTGCAACAATAGCAAGTGTGACGCGAAGTGCAACAATAAACCACCAATTAACACCAACACGGGAAGCCAAAGCCGATTCAATAAATAGGTTATGAGAAAATGAAAGCATCATTGCCATAATGAAGACTTCTTTAACCGTAAAGTCAAATGAGACAATGGCTCCAATACCAGCATATAAATTTAAGGCATTTCCTAAAACAAGAGGCATAGCAGCTTCACCTGGCAAACCAATCAAACGCATAAACGGCTCAATAAAATCAATAAACCAAGGTAATACAGGTGTATACTGTAAAATTGTGATAATTACTGTGATGGGAAATACAATTTTAGCAAGTGTCCAAGTTACTTTAATTCCTTCTGTAGTTCCCTTTTTTAAAATTTTTAGCATCTATCGTTTCTCTCCATCATATTTGACTGGCATTGTTTTCCTTAAATAAACAAGCATGATAATGGCTCCAATAATAAAAATAACTGAAATAAATTGAGCTTGTTTTAAACCGCCAATTAATAAGCTGTCTGTTCGCATTCCCTCAATAAAAAAGCGACCAATTGAATAACTAATTAAATAGGTTAAGAAAATCGAACCTCTAACACGATTATATCTTCGCATCACAATTAATAAAATAAAGACGCCTAAATTCCAAATCGATTCATATAAAAATGTTGGATGATACATAACTCCGTCAATACACATTTGATTCATAATAAAATCGGGTAAATATTGATGAAAACTTTCATAGGTCGCTTGTGAAATCGGGCCACCGTGTGCCTCTTGATTCATAAAGTTACCCCATCTGCCAATCGCTTGACCAAGAATCAAACTCGGTGCTGCTATATCAGCAAGTTGCCAAAATGATTCTTTCTTTATACGCGCAAAAACAACAGTGGTCAAGACAGCACCAATAATTGCACCATGAATTGCTATACCGCCTTCCCAAATGGCAAACACTTTCCATATCGGACCATTTGCATAAGCATCCCATTCAAAAATAACATAATAAATTCGGGCGAAAATAATTGCGATAGGCGCTGCAACAACGACTAAATCAATCATAATATCTTTATTTAAGTTCAATCGTTCAGCTTCTTTACTTGCTAAATATAGACCTAAAAAAAGTCCTGCTGCAATGATTGCCCCGTACCAGTAGATTGTAAAAGGACCTAATTGTATAAATATTCTATCTAACGCTTCTGCTTCACAAGTCACTCAGCTCACTCCTCTATTCATCTTCCATAATTGTTGTTAGTTGTCTTGAAAAATCTGCTGCTGCATTTACACCCATTCGCTTCAACCTAAAATTCATTGCAGCTACTTCAATAATTACTGCCAAGTTTCGTCCTGGCCTAACAGGAATTGTCGCTTTGGGTAAGGTCACATCCATAATCTTCATTGTGTGTTCTTCTATCCCTAAACGCTCGTACTGTTTTTCATCATCCCAAAGCTCGAGTTGAACAACATAGGAAATTCGCTTATAATTCTTAACTGATCCAGCCCCAAAAAGAGTCATAATATTTAAGATACCTAATCCTCTTATTTCTAAGAGATGCTCAATTAAAGGCGGTGAGGTTCCGATTAAAGTATCATAGTCTTCTTGCTTTATTTCTACACTATCATCTGCTACTAACCGATGGCCACGTTTGACAAGTTCTAAGGCTGTTTCACTTTTACCAACACCACTCTGGCCCATAATTAAAACGCCTACACCATAAATGTCTACAAGTACACCATGCACAGCCGTAGAAGGTGCAAATTTTGAGCCTAAAAAATTTGTAATTCGAACGATCACACGTGTCGTAGTTCGAGGTGAGCGTATAATTGGAACAGCTGCTCGATTTCCTTCATCTAATAAAACTTGAGGTACATCCATCCAATTTGTAATAATTATACCTGGTGTGATGTCTGTACATAATCGTTTAGCTCGATCTAATTGTTCTTCCTCACTTAAACTTAAAAAATAAGCCATTTCAGTTTTTCCAATAATTTGTATGCGTTCTTCTTTATAATATTCAAAATACCCCGTCATTTCAAAGCCAGGTCGTGAGATATCCGATGAATTTATTTCACGATGAACACCTGCTTCACCACCAACAAGTGTTAAATTAAAAAGTTCTAATAAATCTTGTGTCCGAACAACTGACATCTTACTTCCTCCCTCACAAGATAGTCGTAAATCTTTTATCAATTGTAGCACATTTCTTTAACGAAAGAGATTAAAAAAAGTAGAGTGAAATTAAATCTCACTCTACTTTTTTTAATTCTTATCTACTAACTTACCTAAAATAGTATTAATAATTGATATAATGATAGCTGCAATAATCGCGACACCAAAATGACTAATATCAAATGATGCACCGATAAAATACTGTGTCAGCATTAAGGTTGTTGCATTAATAACAAATAAAAATAAACCGAGTGATAGTACTGTAACAGGCAGTGTTAAAATAACTAAAATTGGCTTAACAATTATATTAAGTAATGACAAAATAAAACTCGCAAATAAAGCTGTTTCAAACCCCGCTAAATAAAAGCCATCAAATAGTTTAGAAACAGCAAAGAGGGCAAGCGCATTAAAAAAAAGTGATGTGAACCATTTCGTAAAAAGTCTCATCATCTAACATCTACCTGATTTGGGATAATTAAAGCAGCAAGGACATAAAGTATAACACCTGTTCCGATACTAATAAACATACCTAGCGCTACAGCTAAACGAATTAAAGTTGAATCAATATTAAAATAGATTCCCAAACCACCACAAACTCCCGCTACTTTTCGATCATCAATTGGACGATAAAGTTTCTTTGGCATGTCGACTCCTCCTTTATTTCTTATTAAAATCCCAAATAAAGAATTTTTCTTTACCTAAACGTTTCTTTAAGTTTTCTTTAAATTCTAAGTCTTGATTTTGTTTTGCCTCTTCAAATTGCTTTAACATTCCCTCTGCTTGAGATTTATGTTTAAAAATTGCATTTATTTTAAATTCGAAGTAATCCTCAACATCAAAAACAACTTCAGGCTTACCGAGTTCTTCTTCATAATTATTTGTAATTGCTGCTGCATACACTGTCGGACGATCTTTTTCATCCATTAATCTAACCGCTTCAATGGTTGCCTTAGCTTGTGCATTATGGTCTGGATGGACACCGTGCCCTGGATAGTGAGTAAAGACATGACTTGGCTGAATCTCTTCTAATATATCTTTGATGTGATGAGCCATGGCTACTTCATTTTCAAACTCCATTGTTTTATCACGATAACCAAGTAATCTATAATCAATTC
>JASLIE010000009.1 GCA_030152985.1 Bacillaceae bacterium | reverse complement strand
TAATTGATTCAGCCTTAAATATTGGTTCGTAGGCTTTGATCCAATTCTTAGTTAAAACTTCTGATTTCTCCCACACTTCTAGAAACTGCTCTTTGAAATGGTGAACAAATTCACCTTCATCTAACGAATTTAACTTAACATTCCACTCATAATTTGTTTTCAAAGCTGACACAGTTAAATTAGAGCTACCTATGATTAGCGTGTGATAGTTTGATTGTTCAAAAATATAACCTTTAGCGTGAAAACCTTCTATATTGGTAATTCTAAGTTCTACGTTCTCTAGTTTTAAAAGTTCTTTAAACATTTTAGGCGTATTGAAATACAAATAGTTTGAAGTTAATATCTTACCCTTTATTCCTTTATTCTTGAGCTCAAGTAAATGTGACTTCAAAGTTGCAAGTCCTGCTTCTGTAATAAAGGCAACAGAGAAAATAAAAGAACGACTCGTTCTGAGCTCATGAATAACACTGTTTAAGACATTTTTATTTTCACTTTCATTATTAATTAGAAGTTCTGGTTTATAATTTGATTTTTCTATTTCATGTTTATTTATAAATCCCTTGTGTAAAGAAGCACTGAATGCCCTTACGATTTCTTCCAACTAACTTCCTCCTCAAAATGTCATTTTTGATAGTTTTTCAATAGCTGGGATGTCTGCAGGTGCCCAGTCTAGTCTTTTAATTTCATGTGGATAGAGCCATTTGATTTGTTCGTGCTCAGTTAAAACGAGCTCACCTTCTGTAATTTCACTAATAAATGTTGTTAGATGAACAATTCCGAAGTCGTATTCATACACCGTATGATCGACTTCATCTTTAACCTCTATTTGGCAACGCATTTCTTCTTCAATTTCACGTTTGAGTGCTTCTTTTGCCGTTTCATTTGCCTCGATCTTACCGCCAGGAAATTCCCATTTAAGGGCCAGTGACTTGTCCTTATTCCTCTGAGCGCATAAAATCTTTCCATCTTCTATAATTACAGCTCCGACAACATGGATATGCTTTTTTTCTTTCATTTATTTAACTCCTTCATACTTAATTAACCTTAGTATAACATTAATAAAAGAAGTCTTGATACTAGATCGATCCTTTAGGATTAAGCAAATAGCTTTAAAGCAATCGCACTAAATAAAATAAGGCCAATAAAGAACAAACGCCAACCATCTTTTGCTTCATTAAAAAAGATCATACCGACTAAAGAACTCCCGACAACACTGATTCCCGTCCAAATGGCATAAGCAGTTCCCATCGGAATCGACTGCAGTGCATAACTAAGCAAACCGAGCGCTAAGCCAAGACCTAAAACAATTAAACAAACCGTTTGCACAGTCTTTTTTACTGATAAACGCTGAATCATCCAAACAGCAAAGGTCTCAAAAAAACCTGCCAGAATTAAACTCATCCATGCCATGTTAAACACCCTCCTCTGTAACAAACTTAAGACCAATGACGCCGATGAGTAGACTGATAATTAAAGCAATTTTAATCCAGCTAAATGCCTCACCAAAGTAGATAATTTCTACAAGAACAGTCCCAGCAGCCCCAAGCCCGACAAAAACAGTATAAACAGTTCCTGCAGCGAGTACTTGAGCAACCCTAATCATCACATAGTTACTCACTACAATTAAAAGAATAGTCAAAATCCACTCCATTAAATGACTAGAATGAGCTAATCCAATCACCCACATGACCTCTAGTAGGGCTGCAAAAATAAGGCAAATCCAATTTTGATTCATCGTTTCTCCTCCCCTATTTAAACAAATAAAAAAGCCTGAGAAATAACTTATAAATAAGTTATCTCCCAGGCTTTTATCCTTCCGTGGCACACCAAATCGTGTGAGTTTTCTCTCGGACCGACCCAGCATTTTACTGTGGAACCCTAGAAAACATTTTTTAAATTGTCTATTTATTATATTCCTTTTTAAATTAAAAGTGAAGGCTTTTTTTATTTGGATTCATTTACTTTGGCATGAACGACAAAGCGTCCTTCGTCTGGATCAAGTGAGTAATCGCAGGTTGATAAGGTTAAAATCCGGTCATCCTGCTTGATTTCTATATCTGTCTCGTGAAGTGACTTTTCTTGTATCTCCTTTAAAAGCGCTTGGTATTCCCCTAAACTTTCAAATTCTGTTTGAATATAGTCAAAATCTGTTGTTGTATAGTAAACTGAGAAAACTTCCGCATCAAAGCTTTCATAGAGCGTATCAAACAGGATTTCTTGATGTTCTTTTAAGAAGTTTTCATTCTCATACTTTGTCAGCTGTTGAAACATCGACTCATCCTTCATCCGGTGGCCATATAAAATCATATTCTTCTCTTCCTTCAACTGATTTCGGTAGTCCATAAAAATACTCCCGGCCCTTGATGTTTCGTGTTTATAATTACGTGTTAAATAATAATCATTGTTTGGCGCTTGGAGAATTGGATAATTTATCTTCGTCCCATCAATCTCTACCCAGCCAACAATGTCTTCATTAATAGCATGTAATTTATCAAACTCACTCCGGACATCAGTTGCTTCCTCAGTCTTAACAGATTCGACCGGTCGCTCATAGATTTCCTGTACCTCGGCTAGCACTTTTTGATTATTATAATAATCATAAGCGATTCGACTTAGTTCATAAGTTGAATAAAGGAAGACACTGATTAAAAAAAGTGCTAGAAGACCTGATAGATAGCGTCTGAATTTACTTTTCCGCTTCATTTCCTCACCCCATTTAAATCCCCGTCGGAATAATGACATACTCATCTTGCGCCTGGCTAATTATCACCTTCACACCATAAACTTCTTTGATCAGTTCTTCAGTCATGATTTTTTTGGGGGCACCTGAGGTGATCAGCCGCCCCTCTTTCATGACGAGCAGTTCGTCGCTATACTTGACCGCCTGATTAATATCATGTAGAACCATCACAATCGTTAAACCATGAGTCACATTTAACTCTTTTACAAGCTCTAGAATTTCATATTGATAGTAAATGTCTAAGAAAGTTGTCGGTTCATCTAAAAATAAATAAGGTGTATTTTGAGCAAGCGTCATGGCAATCCAAACCCGCTGCCTTTCACCACCTGAAAGGTCGCTGATTTGCTTTCGCCGCTTATCAAGTAAATTTGTTTTTTCTAAGGCCCATTCGACAATACGTTTATCTTCTTGTTTTTGAGCCGAAAACATGGACTGATAAGGAAGTCTACCGTATGCGGTCAACTTCTCTACAGTCATATCTTGTGGTGCAGTGTTTTGCTGGTGAACAACGGCAATCTTCCTTGCCAACTCTCGTCTTTTATAACTCCTTAATAATTGCCCGTCTAAAGTCACCTCACCACTCTGCGGCTCATAGTTTTGTGCCAGCACACCAAGTAAGGTTGACTTTCCCGAACCATTTGGACCGATAATCGTCGTAATCGTTCCACGTTTAATCGAGGCTGACACTTGCTTTAACTGATTGTGTTTCCGGTCATATGAGTAACTAACAGTTTTAAGTTCCATAAATACGATCACTCTTTCTAATAAGGAAGATTAAGAAGGGACCACCAAGTAAGGCCATAATAATTGATGCCGGAATTTCATTCGGCGCAATCAATAACCTTCCGAGTGTGTCAGACATCAAAATTAACAAGGCACCTAAAATAGCAGAATAGGGAATCAAGAGCTTATGGTCTGTGCCAACCAAAATCCGCCCAATATGTGGCACGATTAATCCAACAAAAACAAACATCCCAGCAGTCGCCGTTGCAACTGATGCGAGTAGGACTGCAATTGACGAGATAAGAAAGCGCGCAATATTTACATTAAAGCCGAGGCTTTTTGCCGTTTTATCTTCTAAGGCTAAATAATTTGCCCAAGTATAAAATAGAAAGGCTAAAATCAAGCCAATCGAGCCGTAAATAACCATGATATCAACATCCGTCCACTTCTTCATAGCCAGTGTTGATGTCGTCACTTCTTGAACAATGGCAGTCGTATAACTCCCCCGGTAATTAAAGGTCTGGCTTAAACTTGTAAATATCGCATTCACCGCCACACCGATTAAAATCATCCGTAAAGGATCTAAACCAGACTTCCAGGAAAATGTATAGACGAGGAAAAAAGCAATCGCTCCACCAATAAAAGCAAATAGAGGTGCATAAAAGAAGAGTGTCGGAAAGACTGCTACCATCACCATTGCCATAAAACCGGCTCCTGAAGACACACCAATAATCCCCGGTTCAGCTAGGGGGTTTTTCATGACTGCCTGCAGTAAAACACCAGAAACAGAA
>JASLIE010000203.1 GCA_030152985.1 Bacillaceae bacterium | reverse complement strand
ACTTTAACTGAACCATCATCCATTCGAATAGGGATTCGAACCTTTAACATTCGAAGTGAATCTTTTAATAACTCATAGACTTCCTCAGGATAACCTAATTTATCAAGTGCTTCCCTAACTATCTCTCGTGTTGAAGTTAACATTTCATTTTGATTCGTTGATTTAGCCGTCATTAAATGACCTCCTAAAAAGCTCTGTTAAAGTTTAATTATACACGCTCTAACTGTGTTTTCAATAGTGTTTAACAGGATTATACCTTCATTTCTTTATTTTTTAATGTGATTTGAATAAAACGCTCAATCATTTCCTCGTAGGCAATTCCCTCTACGCGGCATGCATCTGGAAATAGACTTGTTTCTGTCATACCTGGCAAGGTATTTACTTCTAATATATAAGGTGTACCATCTTGTGTTAATATAAAGTCAGCACGTGAATAGACCTCACAGCCTAAAGCTTTATGCGCTTTGATTGCTAAAGCTTGAATTTCTTTTGTTTTCTCATCAGATATTCGAGCGGGTATGACATGTTCACTTCCACCAGTCGAATACTTAGCTTCATAGTCATATAATTCACTTTCGATCACAATTTCGATGACAGAAAGTGCTTTTTCATGATCAAGCTCTCCTAAAACAGGAACAGTGAGTTCCATACCATCTAAGTAACTTTCAACAAGAACTTTATCATCACTTTCAAATGCATGAATCAAAGCATCTTTTATTTCTTCATCTTGATTGATAATTGAAAGACCTAGTGTTGAACCTTCACTATTTGGTTTAATTATAAAAGGAGTTTCAAATTTTTCTTTGATTTCTTCAACAAGATTTGATAAGTCAAGTGCCTGACTATATGTATACACTTCACTTTTAGCAACTGGAATTCCGTGAAGTGAGAATATTTCTTTAGCTTTTGATTTATCCATCGCTAAGGCTGATGCAAGTACATTTGAACCTATATATGGAATGCCTAACATGTCTAATAAGCTTTGAACTCGACCGTCTTCACCATATTTCCCGTGTAATGCGATATAAACAAGGTCAACATCTAATTCAATGATATCTGAAAGCCTTTCTGGGTGAAAATCAACAGGATAAACATCATACCCCTTAGCTTCTAAAGCTTTTATTATTCCTTTACTTGAAGAGATTGATACTTCCCTTTCTCCTGAGATACCGCCGTATAAAACACCAATTTTCATTATTTATTCACCTCTATTTAAATGTAAAAAAATCTTCACCTAAAAAATAGTATGCTAAACCAATAATAAGGACTAAAACTACTATAGTCATTATCAATCTAAATAACCCTTTAGATAAACTTAACTTCATTCTACTTGTGTTATCTTTATGAACTTCACGTCGTGGAGGTAAATTTAATACATCAATCACTTGGTCTTCTTCATAATAACTTTGATAATTTTCGTTAAAGCTCTCTCTTCGATTGACTTCTTCAAGTAAACGCTCAAATTTTTCTCTTTCTGCTAATGCTTGATCCGTTTTATCTTTAACCTTATTCTTACTCAATGTCTTCACCTCTTGCTTTAAATTTAATAAAAAGACCTAATAAAAAATCAATCGTAAAATGTGCAACAATTGTAACAAGTAAGTTTCCTGTCACTAAAAATAAGTAACCTAAACCAAAACTTAAAAGTAATACACTTATAAATAAAACTGGCTTTAGTAAATAACGAAAATGAATCAATGCGAAAATGAGACTTGCTGCTATCAAACCAAACTCTGTTTGAAGAATCCCTCTAAATAGAACTTCTTCTGAAATACTTACAACAAGTGCAATTACAAATATAGAACTCACAGATTGCCCTTTAAATAATTTTAAGTTAATTCCACCATCGTCTAAATAAGATGGCGGAAGAAACTTATCTAAAAGTAAATCGATAAACACAACGATTAATGCCGGGAAAACTCCCAAAAAGATAAGCTGTTTAAAATCTAGAACAAATAATAAAAGGAATTCATTAAGTGATCTAAATAATAACATTAATATAAATGATAATATTAATATAAATATTTGTGTTAAATAAACCGATTCCTTTAATTGATTACTTGTCAGGTTCTTTACTAATTCCGCTTGTTTCAATTAATCACCTTCAAACAATAATTTTAAATGACTTTTATAATCTTGGGTCACTTTGTGATGAATTGTTTGTTTTCGATCAAATACCCATTTCTTTAAGTTTGACTCGCAATTAGTACAACAGCGCAGAGAGCTCTTGACTACAGGTTGAAACTTTTCATATAATTTTTTTCTTAAGCAACTATTTGAACGAATCACATGGATTACTTCTTTAAATTGTTCCTTTTTCAATGTTTTTCTTTCAAGATTAAATGTTTCAACTATTTCATTATACGTCAAATATGAAAATCTTTCATTTAATCCATCAGCTTGTATCATACCATGTTTTACCAATAGATAGTGTAAATTATCCCATTGTGATTGTTCTATTCCTAAGTCTTCATGAAATCCACTTTTTTTAAAGCTCTCATCAGATAAGTGAAATCGATTTTCATTTAAATAGTGATAAACTGAATTAATTTGGTCACTTGTAAGAAACTGCTGCTCAATAATGAATTGAGCCAAGCTTAAATCCTCGGTTGAGTAAAGAACTAAACTGTAACTTTCTTTATTGTCTCTACCTGCTCGACCAATTTCTTGAACGTATGATTCAACATCCAAAGG
>JASLIE010000263.1 GCA_030152985.1 Bacillaceae bacterium | reverse complement strand
AAATTGCTTTTCTTTTAATTCAGTTTGAAGATCGCGTAATGTCAGATCTAGTCCTACATACATGGTGTAGATTAACTCATCAATCGAAAGTGCAGGGTCATAATCTTGATCCATTTCAAGGACTAATTCCAATTCATGGTGAATTTCACCCCGCCCTTTAGGTAGGCTAATGGTATTTTCATTTGCAAAAACAAGCGAGTGAGTTGGCTTATTAAAAATAAGAGGATTTTCAGGTAATTCGTTTTTTAATTCTTTGACGTGTTCTGAATAATTCCGTCCAATACAATACACATTCTTAATATCAATCATACTTAAACCCCTCCTAGTCTCTTATCTGCCCGTTTCCTTGAATGATAAACTTACCCGTCGTTAACGTTTTTAAACCCATTGGTCCACGTGCATGAAGCTTTTGTGTACTAATGCCAAGTTCTGCACCATAACCAAATTCACCGCCATCAGTAAAACGGGTTGAGACATTGTGATAAACACTTGAAGCATCAACATTTTGTAAAAATTGTTTAGCGTGAGCTTTATTTTCTGTAATAATTGATTCTGAATGACCTGTTCCATAATGATTAATGTGTTCAATTGCATCAACTACCGTATCAATCAGTTTAACACTGAGTTCAAGATCCAAATACTCCCTTTCATAACTTTCCTCTGTCGCTAACTGAGCATCCGGAAACACTTTCTTGACCTCCGGATCTCCATGAATAAGAACGTTATGACTGCTTAGCTCTCTTAATAAGTCCAGTCCATAGTCCTCAAACCAGACAGGGTCGATCAGAACTGATTCAACAGCGTTACATACAGAAGGACGTTGTATTTTGGCATTTTTAACGATTTCAATTGCCATGTTTTTATCGGCTGTTTCATCAATATAAATATGACAATTACCCGCACCCGTTTCAATGACAGGAACAGTTGCTTCTTTAATTACTGTTTGAATTAAAGCGGCACTTCCACGCGGAATTAACACATCTAAGTATTCTTTTAGTGTGAAAAATTCCTTAGCTTTATCTCGGTCTGTATCTTCAATTAATTGAACGGCATCAACTGGCACACTGCTTTCTTCTAAGGCTCTATAAAGAGAACGAACTAAAGCCTTGTTTGAATGGATGGCTTGTGAACTTCCTCTTAAGACAACCGCATTTCCTGCTTTTAAGGCCAGTGTTGCTGCATCGATTGTTACATTTGGACGTGCTTCATAAATAATTCCTACGACACCAATAGGAACACGTACTTTTTCGATGGTCATGCCATTATCATGTTTAATTGATTCAATGACTTCACCGACTGGGTCCTTTAAATCAATGAGAGAACGAACGGCATCTGAGATTCCTTTAATGCGTTCTTTTGTTAACAAGACACGATCTAAAACGGCATCTGTTAAGCCTGAATTTTTACCTGCTTCTATATCTTTTTTATTTGCATCTAAAATTGCTTGCTCATCGATTATCAACTGCTTAGCAATCAGTAAAAGGGCTTCATCTTTTTCTTTTGTGCTTAAGTTACCAAGTGCGTAGCTTGCATTTTTTGCTAATTTACCTTTTTGTAAGATTTCACTCATTCTTAATTCCCCCTTAAGTTTATGTTTCAATCCACCGATTTCGGTGAATGATTTCAATTGATTGAGTCAGCTCTCCCCGGTCCTTTTCTTCTATATGATCAGTCATTGCCTGTTTTAATTCTCTAGAGCTATAGCTGACTTCACCTTTTCCTATTTTTCCCTTAGGACCATAAACTTCGACTACATCATTCGCTTTAAAATGACCATCAATTTTAACAACGCCTGCCGGAAGTAAACTCCCCCCTCCTGTTAAAATCGCTGTTTCAGCGCCTTCATCAATGTAAATTTTAGCTGCTGCTTCTGAATGAAGGGCAATCCACTGCCTCCGTGTATTGATTGCTTCAAGTGACTCATTATCAATATAGGTTCCGTCTCCTTGACCTTTCAGGATTTTCAACAGCTTTTCTTCCCCACTACCACTCCCTATAAACACTGGTACACCAAGCGTTAAAGCTGTTTCAGCCGCTTCAAGTTTTGATTTCATGCCACCTGTTCCAACACTCGATCCGCTGCTATCTGTCTGCTTAAGCATTTGATCTGTCACATGAGTGAGTCGATCAATTCGTTTAGCATCATCATATTCATGCGGATTTTTATCGTAAAGTCCATTAATATCTGTCAGAATAATTAACTGATCAGCATGAATGAGACCGGCAACAAGTGCTGAAAGCATATCATTATCTCCGAAGGTTAATTCATCAATCGCAATTGTGTCGTTTTCATTTATAATCGGAAGTAAACCTCGCTCGAGTAATTCAGTTAAGGTTTGAAATGCATTATGGTATCTTTTTTTATCTGAAAAATCTGCACGAGTGAGGAGCAGTTGTGCGGGCATAATATTAAAGACATCAAACTTATCAATATAAGATTGAATTAATAAACTTTGACCGACAGCAGCAGCAGCTTGCTTTCCTTTAACTGTCACAGGACGGGATGAGTAGCCTAACCTTGCAAACCCTGATGCTACAGCCCCTGAAGAAACTAAGACAACATCATGATTTGCTGCTCTTAAGCGAGCTAGAGCTAAGATATGATCATTCATTTTCTTTTCATCAATTGCACCTAATTCATTGGTAAGTGAGCTACTTCCTATTTTCACAACGACACGTTTTTTCTTCACTTGTTCAAACTCCCTTTCACTTTATAAAAAAAAGCCCTATTCATCCTAATCAATTAGGACGAAAGAGCTTTCACTTCCGTGGTACCACCTTAAATTGGGTTTACACCCCACTTAATTATTCATAACGCTGAACTCTGCGCCACTGTTTTACAGGGACTTATGAGAAAAGTAGGTTCAAATATAAGCTACTAGCAGAGGGCTTTCAGCCTAAGGACCTCTTCTCTTTTACTAGTCTTATTATTTTACTTGCTCTTCTACCGTTCAAATACATTTAATTATCTTTATTATCTCTAAACTGCGTTAAATTGTCAATCTAATTTTAATGATAGAGTTCAGCAAAAGCTTCTCGATCTAAGAGTGAACCCTCAACAACTTCTCCCTTACGCTCACGTTTAACTTTAAAACCATCCTCGCCTTCTGTGAAATAACCAACCTTGGTCAGTTCTTCTA
>JASLIE010000259.1 GCA_030152985.1 Bacillaceae bacterium | reverse complement strand
GTTGGAACTGAGGTTGCTAAAGGAGCGGCCGATATGGTTCTTACAGATGATAACTTTGCGACGGTGGTTGTTGCTGTAGAAGAAGGTCGTCGTATTAAAGATAATATTATGAAGGCTATCAATTACCTTCTAAGTTGTAATGTAGGAGAATTATTAACCTTGCTCGTGGCGGTCTTGTTTAACTGGGGTGTGCCTTTAATACCAATTCATATATTATGGGTTAACTTAGTTACGGATAGCTTACCAGCGCTTGCGCTAGGGGTTGATCCAGCTGAAGAGGATATTATGGATCGTGATCCTGATACATCAGACTCTTTAATTAGTAAAAAAGCTATGTGGAGAATTTTATACCAAGGTGTAATGATCGGTGGTATTACATTATTTGCGTATATGTATGGTTCTGGAAGACTTTGGAATCCGGAAGGTTCCGTAGAGATGGGTCAGACAATGGCGTTTACCGTTCTTGCCTTTTCTCAACTTGTTCATGCATTCAATATTCATTCACCTAGAAAATCAGTCTTTACTACATTTTTCAAAAATAAATGGTTATTACTTGCTACATTTGCGAATGCATTGATGATGTTTGCTGTTTTATTCATTCCACCAGTTAGAGAAATCTTTAGTTTAGTGGCGATGGATGCACATCATTGGGAAGTTGCAGTTCTATTAATTTTAGCACCACTTCCTATTGTGGAATTCATGAAATTAATTAAAATACATTAATAAAGATGCATTATTTCTAAAAATGGTTTATAATATACGCTCGAAGGGGTGAATTATGAAGAAGTTATTAAATAGTGCCTTTGCTTATATGATTTTAGGCTTAGTCAGTGGTGTATTCTACCGTGAATATACAAAGATAGTTGGATTTGAAGGAAATACGACTCTAAGTGTACTGCATACTCATACATTGATATTAGGAATGTTTTTCTTCTTAATTGCGACTTTATTCGCTAAGGACCTAGATTTAGAAAGACATCGTAAGTTCCGTCGTTTCTATCTTAGCTATCATATTGGTCTAGTGATGACAGTTGTAATGTTGTTTGCTAGAGGGATGACTCAAGTTCAAGGAACGGTATTATCCAAAGGAATGGATGCAGCCATTTCTGGAATGGCAGGACTTGGACATATTATCCTTGCCGTCGGAATGTTTACATTCTTCTCAATGTTGAGAGAAAATATTAAAGCTTAAGAACCTATTTAAATAGGTTCTTTTTTTATGAAGGTATGCTATTCTATAATAAGAAATGAGAGATAATATGTATGAAGTAAAAATAGAAGATATAAGCTTTTTAGGAAAAGGCGTTACCAAAATAAATGGATATACGGTATTTGTTGATGGTGGTATTACGGAAGATATTTTAAAGATAGAAATTTACGAACGTAAAAAACGTTTTGGATTAGCTAGAATCGTTGAGATTATAACTCCATCTCCTTATCGTATTCAATCAGATTCAAAATCTTTAGATAATATTCCTTTGCAATTTTTAAATTACGAAAAAGAATTAAAGTTAAAAAGAAAATGGATATATGATACCTTAAGTAGAAATGTTGATATTAATGAAGATTTAATTCAAGAGGTTATAGGTATGAATGATCCAGATGGATATAGAAATAAGGCTCAAATACCTGTAAGAAATATAGATGGGAAAATTGAGCTTGGAATTTTTAAAAATGGAAGTCGTGAGTTTATACCTGTAGAAAATTTCTATGTATATGATAAAGAAATCAATGAGTCGGCTATTATTTTACGCGATATATTTAATGAGGTCGGTTTAAAGGCATATGATATTAAGACTGGTGAAGGTACAATACGAAATATAATTTTAAGAAAAGGTCATTATACAAATGAAATAATGATTGTGATTGTCGCTTATCAATCGCTTGAAGTTTATTATGATTCATTAATAAAGTTGATATTGGAAAGAATTCCCAATACGGTTAGTGTTATAGAAAATATAAATACATCTAAGAAACATGAGGGAATGGGTAAAGAATCAAATATTCTATTTGGTCAAGATCGATATTATGATAAACTTTTTGACTACACTTTCGCAATTTCATCCAAGTCATTTTATCAGGTAAATACTCTTCAGACGGAAATTCTATATAGAACTGCAATACAAAAAGCTAATATTGCGAAGAGTGAAATATGGCTTGATGCATTTAGTGGTATTGGGACGATGTCGATTTTAATGGCAGAAAAGGCGAAATATGTTTATGGAATTGAAATCGTAGAAGATGCGGTTGATATGGCTAATATAAATAAGGAAATTAATGAAATTGATAATGTTGAGTTTATATGTGGTGATGTTGAAAATGAGGCATTAAAGTTAAAAGGAATTGATGGGATTATCGTTGATCCTCCAAGGGCTGGATTAGGGCGTATGTTTATTGAATTTATTATGAACTTGAAACCTGAAAAATTTGTCTATGTGAGTTGTAATCCTGTTACCTTAGCTCAGGATTTAAAGAAACTTACAAATGTATATTCAGTTGAAAGTGTCCAACCGGTAGATATGTTTCCTCATACACCACATATTGAATCAATCACTGTATTGATTAGAAAGGATGAGAGTGATGGAAGTTAAATGGAATAAAAAATATAATACGATTGCGATTTATGCATTATTGGTCTTTTTCTCAAGTATTGTGTTTTATCTGATTGCTTCTCAGGTAAATGTATTTAAATTACAAGTATTTAGTTATTTGAGTGTATTTACTCCGATTATAATTGGATTTGTGTTTGCGTATTTATTTAATTTTATTTTAGAGTTTTATGAGAAAAGATTATTGCACAAGATAAATAAGAGTGGGACTAAACGAATAATAGGAGTTATATTAACT
>JASLIE010000197.1 GCA_030152985.1 Bacillaceae bacterium | reverse complement strand
AGTGGGTATCTTATCACTTGCTACCGTTTTTGGTGTTTCAAGTGGTGTAGATGCAAGTAAAGTAGGTGATTTGGATTCGGAAGCAAACGTTATTTTTGAAGAGAATAATGATGTAACAAAACCAGTTGATCCGAATAATCCAGATCCAGAAAAGCCAATCGGACCAGAACCTGATCCAGATCATCCGGGTCAAACAATTCCAGAAGGAACACCAGGACCACTTAGTATTGACCATGCTTCACATTTTAACTTTGGTAAAGTGAAAAAATCAGGTAACGAACAAACATACTTTGCAAAAGCAATTAACTTTACAAATGTAGATGGTTCAAAAGATAAAACAGCACCTTATATTCAAGTAACAGATAATAGAGGTTCTGAAGCAGGCTGGCAAGTACAAGTTTCACAAGAAGGTCAACTTAAAAATGTTGATACAGATTTAGAGCTTGAAGGGGCACAAATTAAAGTGTCAAACGGAATTGTGAACTCAATTGCTGATAAAACAGGTGTGACTGCAGCAGCAAATGAAATTGAACTTGACCCACAAGGACAGGCACATGTTGTTTTAACTGCAGAAGCAGGACATGGTGCAGGTACATTCACAAACAAATTTGGTGAATTAGAAGACGGTGTGACAAAAGATGTTTCACTTACTGTCCCAAGAGGTAGTCGTATTGATGATGGACATTATCAAACATCATTAAAATGGACGCTTTATGATACACCAGATGGTAAGTAAATAATTAAATGGAGGAATAAATAAAGATGGGAATTAAACGTATTGCTATAATCTCAGCACTTGCACTTACTTTAAGTGCAACATTTGGAATCGGAACAGTTGGTGCTCAGCATGGGGCAAATTATGAGTCAGACGCTGACATCAAATTCAAATTTAACACAGACAAGGGACCGGAAATTGTTGACCCGGACGATAAAGATAAGCCACTCAAACCAACAGATCCAGAGGTTAATCCAGGAACAAATGGTCCATTAAGTATTGATTATATTTCAAACTTCCATTTTGGGGAGCAAATTATTAGCGGTAACGGTGCGACCTATTTTGCTAAGTTATCAGAAATGGAAAAAGAAGATGGCACATTAAAAGACTATCCTAACTTCATTCAAATTACAGATGACCGTGCAAACGGTAAAGGATGGCATTTATCAGTTAAGCAAAATGGTCAATTCAAAACAGACTCAGGCCAGGAAATTGACGGAGCACAGCTTTCATTTTTAAATCCGAAACTTGAATCTAAAATCGCAAGCACAGAACCAACAGCATATGAAGTCATCGATTTAGATCCGACTGGAAATAGCACAGCTGCTGTCATTAATGCTGAAGCTAAAGAAGGTATGGGAACATGGATGAACTTCTTTGGTAAAGACGCAGATGAAGGATTAGAAAGTATTAAATTAGAAGTACCAGGTAATATTATTCTGTCAACAACAGAAGAATATAAAACAACCTTATCTTGGGAACTTTCAGACGCACCTAAATAAACAACTATTAAATAGGAGAGATAGATTATGAAGATTACTAAAATCGCACTTGCAGGAATGATCGGACTTGGTTCGATCATTGGAACGACGACACTCGCATCAGCACATGGTGGAGATGTTACAACAAAGGGTAACATTATTTTTGAAGAAAACGCACTCGTTACACCACCAGTTGATCCGGAAAATCCAGATAAAGAAGTAGAGCCAGAAAAAGATAAGGATCAGCCAGACCCAATTTCACCAGGAACACCTGGACCACTTAGTATTGACCATGCGTCACACATTAACTTCGGTAAGGTGATGAAGTCAGGTAACGCACAAACTTACTATGCTAATCCTGTCATTGTTAAGGATGGGGCAGATGACTTAGAGAGAGGTCCTTACGTTCAGGTAACAGATAACCGTGGTACAAAAGCAGGTTGGAGTCTTTCAGTTAAACAAAAAGCTCAGTTTGCACAAGGAGCAAGTGAACTTGAAGGAGCTGTCTTATCACTTAAAGATGGTGAAATTAGATCATCATCAAGTACAGATGGTGTAATCAATCACGACATCAAATTTGAAAACTTTGATGAAGTTTATCCAGTACTCGGCGCACAAGAAACATTTGGTGCAGGTACATTTACTAACCAATTCGGTAAAGTAGCAGAGATGGATGTCAATGGTGAAACAGTTAAGAAAGTCGAAAGTGTTTCACTTCATATCCCAGCTGACTTAATTATTGAAGACGGGCTTTACTCAACAGATCTTGAGTGGGTTCTTACAGATACACCAGAAAACTAAATTGATGTAGAAGACTAGTAAAAGCTAGTCTTCTCATCCATTCTTTTCTAGCAATCTACGTTTAACATTTTTTGAACTTAGATTGCTACAAAGGAATTACTAGTAGTATTGAAGGTATAAAAGGAGTGTAAGCAATGCGCAAAAAATTTATTATTTTCATGATAATGATGTTTTCATTCATGATGATAAGTCCAATAGCTTCACTTGCAGATGGCGCAAATTATGAATCGAAATCAACGATTAGTTTTAAAAAAAGTCCAGAAACACCAAGTAAACCAGGTAAAGATGATTCATCTGTCATTCCGGACGGTCAAAAAGAAATTCTGAAAGATTCAACTAAAGCTTTATCAAATCAACCAGGCACAAAATTGCCAAAGACAGCAACAAATAACTATAATTTAATACTTTTAGGTGTAATTTTATTTACACTAGGACTTGTCCTTTATACAAGAAAAGAAGATGAAGAAATTAAAAGAATTATCAAAATGTAGAGGTATTAAACTTTTTTAAAAAACTGAGAAAATAAATTAGAAAGGTGATGAAAATGAAAGGTATAATAAAGATGATTCCAGTCTATCTCATAATTATTTTGCTCATATTTAGTC
>JASLIE010000171.1 GCA_030152985.1 Bacillaceae bacterium | reverse complement strand
AAGAAGAAGGTTATACTGTCATTTTAGCAAACTCTAACCCTGCAACAATTATGACTGATCATACAATTGCAGATAAGGTTTATATGGAACCTTTAACCGTTGAGTTTTTAACAAAAATCATCAAGAAAGAACGTCCAGATGCACTTCTAGCAACACTTGGTGGTCAAACAGGCTTAAATTTAGCTGTTGAATTAGATCAAGCTGGCGTACTTGAGCAATACAAGGTAGAGCTGCTTGGTTCAACGCTAGATGCTATACAAAAAGCAGAAGATAGGGAGCTATTTAGACAATTAATGGATGAGATCGGTGAGCCAGTTCCTGCAAGTGAGATCGTAAACACTGTTGAAGCAGCAGTCGAGTTTGCTCAGACAATAAATTATCCAGTTATTGTTCGGCCTGCATTTACCTTAGGTGGAACTGGTGGAGGAATGTGTTATAACGAAGAGGAATTACGTATTATTGTAAAAAATGGTTTAGCTCTATCTCCAGTGAATCAATGTTTAATTGAAAAAAGTATAGCTGGATTTAAAGAAATAGAATATGAAGTCGTTCGCGATAAAAAAGATCAAGCAATTGTCGTCTGTAACATGGAAAATATTGACCCTGTAGGGATTCACACCGGTGATGCAATTGTTGTTGCACCTTCAATGACCTTATCAGATAAAGAGTATCACATGTTACGTGATGTTTCGCTTAAAATTATTCGCGCCTTAAAAATAGAAGGTGGCTGTAATGTTCAATTAGCGCTTGATCCAGATAGTTATCAGTATTATATTATCGAAGTTAATCCAAGAGTCAGTCGCTCATCTGCTCTTGCTTCAAAAGCAACCGGCTATCCGATCGCGAAGATTGCAGCAAAAATTGCAGTTGGTTTAACTTTAGATGAAATTGAAAATCCGATGCTTCCTAATTCATCAGCATTTTTTGAGCCAGCACTGGATTATACAGTGACAAAAATTCCACGTTTTCCTTTTGATAAGTTTGTCTCAGGAGACCGTACATTAGGTACGCAAATGAAGGCAACTGGCGAGATTATGTCAGTTGGACGAACTTTTGAGGAGTCATTTCTAAAAGGCATTCGTTCGTTAGAAATAGGTAATGGCGATTATTATTTAGGACATCTTGAAGATGAAAGTACAGCATCATTGAAAGAAAGACTTGGAAATGCTGATGATGAGCGTATTTTTGTTTTAGGTGAACTCTTAAGACGCGGATTAAGTAAAGCAGAAATTTTTGAAATCACAGAAATCACACCAATGTTTATTGATAAATTTAAAGCAATTATTGATTTAGAAAATGAATTAAAAGAAAATAAAAATAATGAAGACTTACTTATAAAAGCTAAGAAATCTGGTTTTTCTGATCTGCAAATTGCACGAGTCTGGGAAACAACAGAGGAAGAAATCTATGAGCAACGGATGAAACTTAATTTAATCCCGGTTTATAAAAAAGTTGATACATGTGCAGGTACATGTGAATCAACAGCGCCTTATTACTACAGTGCTTATGATTCGGAAAATGAAGTCGAAGAAACGAATAAAGAAAAAGTGCTTGTTTTAGGCTCTGGCCCGATTCGGATTGGTCAAGGAATTGAATTTGACTATGCAACAGTTCATTCGGTTCTTGCACTTCAAGAACTGGGTTATGAAGCTATTATTATGAATAATAATCCTGAAACAGTTTCAACAGATTTTGCTATGTCGGACAGGCTGTATTTTGAACCGCTCACGCTTGAAGATGTCATGCATGTCGTTAATCTTGAAAAACCTTTAGGTGTCATTGTTCAATTTGGTGGTCAAACGGCAATCAACCTTGCAGCAGGTTTAAAGCGACGTGGTGTAAAGATTTTAGGAACAAAACTTGAGGCAATTGATCGAGCAGAAGATCGTCATAAATTTGAATCTCTTTTAGAAGAGTTAGATTTACGACGTCCTATAGGTCAAGCCGTGACAAAGGCTGAGGATGCGCTGAAGGTGGCAAATGAAATTGGTTACCCAGTTTTAGTCAGACCTTCTTATGTCATTGGTGGGAGTCGAATGGAAATTGTTCATGAGCAAGTCGAGCTAGAAACATATTTAAAGAAATTCCCTCATATCGATGAAACAGAACCATTACTTATTGACCAATATGTAACAGGGATTGAAGTAGATGTAGATGCAATTAGTGATGGAGAAACAACCATTGTTCCAGGAATTATGGAACATATAGAAAAATCAGGTGTTCACTCAGGTGACTCAATTGCTGTTTATCCGCCTCAGAGATTAAGTGAGGATATTAAGAAGGAAATTTATCGGGCAACAGATAAAATAGCAAAAGCCTTGGGTGTTATAGGTTTAATTAATATTCAACTGATTATTCAAGGAACAGACGTATATATCATTGAAGTAAATCCGCGTGCCAGTCGAACCATTCCGTTTTTAAGTAAAATAACAAGCATTTTAATGGCAAATTTAGCGACCAAAGCAATTATGGGTGAATCATTACAAGAATTAGGTTATGAATCAGGTATTTGTCCTGAGCACGAAGATGTTTTTGTCAAAATACCGGTATTCTCCTTTGAAAAGCTAAGAAGTGTTGATACAACACTCGGACCTGAGATGAAATCAACAGGTGAGGCGATTGGATATGATAAGTCACTTGAAAAAGCACTTTATAAGGGGTTAATTGCTTCAGGGATTTCAATTCCACATGAAGGATCGGTACTTTTAACAGTCGCGGATAAAGATAAAGAGGAAGCAGCTTATATTGCAGAGAGGTTTCATCATTTAGGCTTTGATTTAATGGCTACAGCAGGCACAGCAACTTACCTAGAAAAGAAAGGCTTACCTGTTACAGCAGTTGCTAAAATAGGAACTGAGGAACCTAATGTGCTCTCAGTAATAAAAAATAATGAGGTTCAGTTTGTTATTAACACCTTAACCTCAGGAACAAAGCCACGTTCTGACGGTTTTAGATTAAGAAGAGAAGCGGTTGAACATGGAATGATAAGTTTAACAAATTT
>JASLIE010000162.1 GCA_030152985.1 Bacillaceae bacterium | reverse complement strand
GAATTTTACTTGGTTGATATGTTCTTTTCATGTGGCAAGCACCTCCAATTCTTCAATTTGGTCATGTCAATTTTGTGTGCCTAAATGCTTTAAGATTATATAGGATATTCCTGTGAATGTCAATAATAATTCGAGTTATCCACGATATTATCCTCTTTTAAGAAACTGTTGACAATTTATAAACTTTCGTGGAAGAATACATGTTCATAACTTTGTTAACAAAAAGTTTTCAAGAATAAATAAACAATCTTTTAACAAGTAATTCAAGACTGTTAATCCACAATTTGTGTAAAAGTGGATAAGTCCATTATACGCACTCAATAAGCTTTATTATGAAGTTGACAAGCTGTTGACAGATGGTTAGAAAAATATTGTTGTCCACATTGTCCACATCTGTTGATAAGTTATTAAATTATCCACAACTTATCCCCATTTCGAAAATTGTGGACAAATGTGGATAAGTCCCTTATCTCTACTATATATAAGCTCTTTTATCGCTTTCTTTGTGGAGAAGTTGTGGAAAGTCATTTTTTGACTCGATTTATCTTTATTTTTTGATATTATTAAACATGAAGGAGAAGTGAGATATGAGCAGTCTTCAATTTTATTTGAATGATATCTGGACAGATGTCAAGCAGATTATCAAAGACAGTCAGTATTTTGATGAGCCTATTTATAAAACCTATTTTGAAGACTCACAGTTAGCCTCACTCAATGAAGATAAAGCGATTATCATCGTGCCCACTTATCTTCAAAAAGTGATCTTATCTGAGGAAAAACCGGTTATTTGTGATACTTTAAGTGAAGTTACCAAGCAAAAGAACATTGACTGTGATATTTTCTTAGAAAGTGAATATAAAAGTGAGAAAACATCTGCACTTGAAATGATTGAGGCACAAGTGATGAAGCAGAAACAACAAATTATTCAGGATGATGGCATCATGCCAAGTCAAAACTTCGATAATTTTGTTGTTGGACCCAGTAATAAAGAAAGCCATTCTGCTGCTTTAGGATGCGCTTATCGGCCAGGTCAATTTTATACCCCTTTATTTATATATGGTAATTCAGGGCTGGGTAAAACCCATCTATTGCATGCCATCGGTAATTACATTAAGAAAAATGATCCGAATGCAAAGGTTTTATATACTTCCAGCTCAGATTTTGTAAGACAAGTCGCTAATACCATCGCTGATGGAACAATCGAAGAGTTTAAAGATGAAATGTATGACTTAGATGTGCTTTTAATTGATGATATTCAATTCTTGGCAGGAAAAGAGAAGTCCCATGAGATTTTCTTCCATATCTTCAATGAGTTGATTTATAATCGAAAACAAATAGTCATTACCAGTGATCGACATCCTACTGAAATAAAAGGGCTTGAAGACCGCTTAATCAGTCGTTTTTCATCCGGTTTATCAGTCGGTGTTGATTCACCAGAATTTGAAACATCACTCGCTATTTTACAACTTAAGATTAAGCATAAAAGCTTAGATCCATCGATCATTGATGAAGAAGTCCTGCATTATATTGCATCAAATTTTTCAAAAGATGTCCGAATGCTTGAAGGAGCCTTAAATCGTCTATTATTCTTTTCAATTGAATTTGGTCAGAAAGATTATATTGATATGGATGTTGCCATGAGTGCTTTCAAAACAGGAGGCCGGCCGATTCCAAGTAAAGAATTGGATACAAGAACGATTAAACGGATTGTTGCAGATTATTATGGCTTAACGCAAGCTCAGCTTGTATCAAAAGCACGAACGAAAGCCATCGCCAATGCAAGGCACATAGCCATTTATCTTTGTCGGAAACATCTCGACTTACCTTATAGTAAAATAGGTGAAGCTTTTGGAGGGCGTGATCATTCAACGATTATAAATTCCTGTGACAAGATAGAAAAGAACCTAAAGAAAGATCAAATGCTCGCTAAAGCGATCTATGAATTAGAAGAGAAAATTCGGTGAATCCCCAAACGTCAACAACTTATCCACACAAGTTTTAGAGCATAATAGCCAGTAAACAAGCGGTGTTTTTAGTTTTGTCAACAAATCCACAGGCCTTAATAGTATTAATGACTATATAAGTAAATAAATAACACACGCGTTAAACTTTAAAAATATGATATAATCAAATCAAATATGGAGGTCTTGTATGAAATTTACTATAAAGAAAAATGCATTATTAAAAACCCTCACATCTGTCGGACGGGCTGCATCCAATTTTTCTCCATTACCGATTTTGTCAGGTATTAAATTTGACTTGCAAATGGATCGTTTAATTTTAACAGCCAGTGACTCAAGCATCAGTATTCAGGAAGTCATTATTGCTGATGACAAAAACGAATTAGAGATTATCGAAGAAGGCTCAGTTGTTCTTGATTCACGTTATGCCATCGAATCTGTTCGTAAACTTGATAACGATCGCATCAGTATTGAAATAGTGGATGGAGCTTTGACTCAAATTAGTGCCAATCATGCGGAATATGTGATTAATGGAAGTAAAGCCGAACTCTATCCGGATATTGATTTTACTAAACCAGAAGAAGGTTTTTATATTTCAGGGGAAGTCTTAGAAGAAATTATTGATCAAACGGCATTTGTTTGTTCGAACAGTGAAGATCGACCAATCTTTACAGGAGTTAACTTTAAAAATGATGCTAATCAATTACACGCAGTTGCAACAGATAGTTATCGCTTAGCTAAAAAAGTCGTAGATTTAGAAGGTATTGAAGAATTAGATTTTAATATCAGTGTTCCGGCTGATAATCTTTACGAAGTAAAAAAATCGATTCAATCCGATGAAGATGTCTATGTAGCGATCTCGGATCGTATCGTTCAATTTTATGTTGGCGACAGTCTTATTCAATCACGTCTCATTGACGGAATTTTCCCAGATATTAACCGTCTCATACCTCAAGAGTTTGGTTTTGAATTACGTATCGATAAAAATCATTTTATTGATGCAATCGATCGTTCTTCCTTTTTGAAAAATGAAGGTTATTGGACTGTTAAGTTAGAAGCTGATCAAGATAAAATAGAATTGAGTTCCCGATCACAAGAAATTGGATCTTCACAAGAGGTCTTGCGTCCTGTCCACTATAAAGGCGGCTATTTAAAGATATCTTTCAGTGGTAAGTATATGATTGATGCTTTACGTTCCTTGAGCAGTGATGTTATTGACGTTAAGTTTGTTGGGGAAATGCAAGCTTTTGTTTTAAATGATCCAAACGATGACAGTATTTTACAACTTGTTTTGCCAGTCAGAAC
>JASLIE010000136.1 GCA_030152985.1 Bacillaceae bacterium | reverse complement strand
CTCAAATTGATAGCCGACACCACGAACAGTCAAAATTGCATTTTCTAAGCCGAGCTCTGACAGTTTTTTTCTGACCCGTGTCATATTAACATTCAATGTATTTTCATCAATGAAATCATCGCCATCCCAAAGCTTTTCTAAAATGTCTTCTCTTCCGGCAACTTTTGGATAACGGTCGAATAAAACTTCTAAAATTGCCCTTTCATTCTTAGTTAAACTGACACTCTTTTCACCAAAGACTAACTCCAAACGTTCTGGATACAACTTTAAATCACTTACTTCTAAGATACGTTCTGTCAGCTCAGCCGCATACTCACCGTAAGCACGCCTGATCTGGCTCCTTACTTTAGCCATAACAAGCTCTGGGTGAAAGGGTTTAGTTATATAATCATCCCCGCCATTTTCAAGTGCCATGACTTGATCCATCTCACCTGTTCGCGCAGAAATAAAGATGACTGGGCAGGTTGAGATTGTTCTAATCTGTCTACACCAATAAAAACCATCATAATAGGGCAGATTAATGTCGAGTAAGACAACAAGCGGATTAACTTCTTTAAAGATTTCTAAGACACGGGAAAAGTCACTCACAGTTACAGGATCATAACCGTACTTTTCAATTTGAATGCTTAAGTGCTCAGCAATTTTAGCATCATCTTCTACAACTAAGATTTTATCCATCCTTACCTCTCACCTCTTTAACTTAAAAATAGGCATCTTGCTTTATGCAAAATGCCTGTCTCCTTTAAATCTTAATTTCAATTTTAGAATCTTTCTTCAGTTCCTCAATTAGTTTTGCTAACTCTTGGTTTTCTTTTTGTTTAACTAATTGAACTTCAATATTTTCTTTAACATCTTTAAATTCAGGTAGTTTTTCGGTTTGTTCCTTTACACGGTCATACTCTGCTTTAACTTCATCTTCTGTGACTTGAACTTCAATTTTCTCTTTAATAAAGCGCGCATTTGTCAGGTCATTTTTTATCTGAACTTTTAAATCATCTTCTGTCCACTGAAATTGTTCTAAAAGTGACGCTAAGACATCGCCTTCTTGTGACTTAATATTTTCAAACTCAGCTTCGACTTCTTCATCTGAAACTGTTTTCTTCATTTTATCCATTTCTTGATTAATTAAGGTTTGACCAACTAAGCCATCAATTGTAATCTTTTTAACTTGCTCATTATCAATTTCTTTATCTGGCTCTTTTGTGAACATTTCAAACTCTTTTCGTTCACGGTAAGTCGAATTGTATTGCTTACCTAGAATTTCATCTCCATTCACAATGGCGATGACTTCACCTTCTGCTACAATTTCTTCTTCTGTTATTTCTACCTCTGGTACCTCACCTTCTTCAAGTGCTACTTCCTTCTCCTCATCCTTATCTGATGAACAAGCTGCTAAAACTAAAGTTAAACTGAGTAACATTACTAATAATCTATTTTTCTTCATCTTCTACCTTCTTTCTTTTCTCTCTCTATTCAACCATAAACTCGCTTTAATTATCAAGTCTTTGAAATTTCTTTTTCTAACGTGTTATAATGAAGCTATTAAAAGAAGGAGCTGAAGAAATGGAAAACAAAGACATCCTCATTATGACATTTGAACACGAGAGTAGTGCCTATCAAGCTTTTTCAGAATTAAAGCAATTTAACTTAGACGCTAAGTTTTTTGGCGACCAGATGGCGGTCGTATTAAACAATGAGAAAACTGGATTTGAAATAAAAGAGTTTTTTGATTTTACAGGGACTGATAAAGCAGCTAAAGGAAGCTTAATTGGTATGCTAATTGGAATTTTAGGTGGACCACTGGGCTTTTTAGTTGGTTGGTTTACAGGATCACTTATTGGGGCACGTGGGGATATGAAGGAAGTCAAAGAAGCCGTTTCTGTTTTTGAAAATACAATTAATTTAATCCAAGAAGGTCAAACAGGCTTGATCTTACTTGCAGAAGGAATCAACCGCCAAGCAATTGATCAGCTTGTTGTTGATAAACTCGATGGACGTGTTGTCCGCATGAATGCTGGCACAGTGTGGGAACAAGTTCAAGATGCACAGCGTGCTGAAGAAGAATTAAAAAAAGAATCTAAGAAAAAATGGTTTAATCGCAAAGAAGATTAAATAAAGCTAAAGGCAGCGTCTAATTAGACGCTGCCTTTTTAAATGCTTTTCACTTCTATTTTTACTTCTAAGCCTGGCAAATCTTTTATTGATTCATCACTGAACGGTCAAGTTCACCCTCTTCAGTTCCAGCAACAACTACTGCAGCTGACGCGTCTCCGACAATGTTAACTGTTGTTCTAAACATATCAAGCACACGGTCTATCCCAGCAATCAGTGCGATACCTTCAAGTGGCATTCCAACAGATGAAAGAACCATAGCTAACATAATTAAACCTGCTCCTGGCACACCTGCTGTACCGATTGATGCAAGTACTGTAGTTAAGACGACAATCCCGAGCTGCATCAAAGTTAAATCCATTCCAAAAAACTGAGCGATAAAAATCACTGAAACACCCTGATAAATTGCTGTTCCATCCATATTAATCGTTGCACCAAGCGGAAGCACGAAACTACTTACCTTATTTGAAACACCAAGATTTTCTTGGGTATTTTTAATGGTTACCGGTAAAGTTCCTGCACTGCTTGCTGTACTAAATGCAACAACTGCTGCTTCAGCTATTCCCTTAAAGAAAAAGAGTGGATTCATGCCAGCAAATACTTTCACAGCCATTGAATAAACAATAATCATGTGAAGGATAGCTGCAATGGCTACAGCAATAATCACTTTAAGTAAGGGCAGTAAAACAGATGGCCCGTAAGTTCCGATCACTGGTGCAACTAAACCTAAAATACCAATCGGAGCAAAACGCATGACGATATCTGTTATAACATACATTATTTCTGCAAAACCTTCGAAAAATCGGTGGACAGGATCTGCTTTTTTACCAACTAAAGTGATCGCAAGACCTACAAAAATTGCAAAGAAAATAATTTGTAAAATATTTCCCTCCATGAGCGCACCAAATGGGTTTTCAGGAACAATGTTTAAGAAAGTCTGAATGACTCCCTCTGTTTCATTGACCTCTACTTCGGTTTCTGGCACCGGCATATCTACACCCTTACCAGGCGAAATAAGTAAGGCAATCCCGAGTCCTATCACGATTGCAATCGCTGTTGTGATTAAATAATAAGAAATCGTTTTGGTACCAATTCGCCCAAGTGTTCGTGGATCACCTGTACTTGCAACCCCTATCACAAGGGATGATAAAATAAGTGGGACAATAATGAATTTAATTAATCGAAGAAATAAATCCCCGAGTGGTTGTAAAACATTAATACTTTCCCCAAAAATCAGACCTAAAATAATAGCAATTGCAAACGCTATCAAGATCTGTGTTAATAAACTAATTTTCCTCATCTTCTACACCTCAACTTAATCATAATAAACTGTAATATAACAACTATATCATGAAAAAACAAAGAGTAAAGCCCTTACATTTGGAATTTGATTTAAATAATTAAAAAAACCAAGCTCATGATTTGCTTGGTTTTTTTAGAAGTAAACGAGAATAAATTAAGCCAATAATTCCTGTCATTATAAACATAATTGAACGAATTAGGATTGAGACGCTAGCCAAATCAATCACAAATAATTTAATAAGCCCCAAAACAATCAGGACTAACCCAATATAAAATACACTTTTTGATCGCTCAGCTGCTAAATAACTTGAGACAAAACCATAGATCAAAATGAGTGCCGTCTGACCCATAAGCACCGCTTCACTTTCCCAGCGAATTATATCGACTGTGAAGAAGTACCATTTATTTAGGATGATTAAATAAAAGACTTGTGCGACACCTAAATAGTAGGATTTATAAGGAAGCGATCTCCCTTTTAAATAAGTGATTAAATAATAAGCAAGTAAACTTAAATAAAGGCTTTGAACGACTAAACCTATCACATAACTTAAATTAAAAGGATAAATATTCAAGGGATGTGAGGAAAGTAAAATCGTAAGTAAACTGAGACCAAAAACAAGACGTCCCACATAGCTGAGATAATTTAAGCTTAAGTATTTACTCAAAGCTTCAAAC
>JASLIE010000126.1 GCA_030152985.1 Bacillaceae bacterium | reverse complement strand
TTTAAAAATATAGAGGTCGAATAAATTTGCGATTTCTTCTTTACTAAGTGGTTCTCTTCCTTTTTCCCAATCAAAGATAAGCGCAATGTAAAGTTTCATTAAAACAAAAGCAGTCATTTCAGGGTCACATTCTTTAATCTCACCCTTAGATAGGGCTTTATTGATTTTATCTTCAATAAAATTTAAAATTGTTGATTCGAGGCGCTTCATAACTTCTTGTACAATCGGTGTACCCAAATCTCGGTCCTCTTGAAACAATTTAATCGTTAATTGATGTTCGAGCCTGAATTCTAACATTTTATATAAAGCTAAATGTAAGTTCTCTTTAAATGACTTATCATGATCAATCGCATTATTTGCAGCTTCTTCCATATCAGTAATCAGTGAATAGATGATTTCATCAAAAAGTTCTTCCTTGTTTTTAAAGAATGTATAAATCGTTCCTTTACCAACATTAGCTAGACGTGCAACTTGTTCCATTGTTGTTGCTTTATAGCCAAAAAGTGAAAACGATTGTGTTGCAGCATTAATGATTTCTTGCCTGCGATCGATAGTCATAATATCCTCCTTTTTTAAGTAAACTGACCAAATGAACGAAACGGTCAGTCAGCTATTTAATAATTTAACACGAAAGAAATAGATATGCAAGTCTTTTTTAACAAAAAGCTTAGAAAAGATATTAGGCTAGGAAAAAGACCATTTAATTGCTTATATAATGATGTAAACGCTATAATGAAAGAAAGTGTTTAGAGGAGTGGAGAAATTGCCAATTAAAATACCTTTAGATTTGCCGGCTTCTGAGAAGTTGAAAGAGGAACGTATTTTTGTGATGGATGAAAAGCGAGCTAAAAAGCAAGATATACGCCCCTTAAATATTATTATTTTGAATTTAATGCCTGAGAAGGAAAAAACAGAACTCCAGTTGCTTAGGTTGCTCGGAAATACTCCCTTGCAAGTTAACGTCACTTTTATGCATACTGCCACACATCTCTCGAAGAATGTGAGTCAATCTCACTTAAATAGTTTTTACACAACTTTTGAGGAAGTGAAAGATAAACGTTTTGATGGTATGATTATAACAGGTGCTCCAATTGAACATTTAGAGTTTGAAGATGTTAACTACTGGCCTGAACTGGTTGAAATTATGGATTGGTCAACAACAAATGTTACTTCAGTCATGCATATTTGTTGGGGAGCGCAAGCAGCACTTTATCATCATTACAAAATAGGTAAGTATGAGTTGCCGAAGAAGTGCTCGGGTGTGTATACACATAATGTTTCAGATCACCGGATTGAACTTGTACGTGGCTTTGATGAAAGTTTTAAGGCACCACATTCACGTTATACAGAGGTCACAAAAGAAGACATTGAAAAGCATGACCAATTAGAAATACTTTCAGAATCTGAAGATGCTGGCGTATTTATGGTTATGTCTAAGGATGGGAAACATATTATGGTCACAGGTCATTTAGAGTATGATGCATCGACCTTGGCAGAGGAATATGCACGTGACTTAGAAAAGGGTTTAGATATTGAGATGCCAGAAAACTATTTCCCAGGAAATAATCCGAATAATAAACCGAAAAACACCTGGCGATCACATACACATCTGTTGTTTTCAAATTGGTTAAATTATTATGTCTATCAAATGACACCATATGAATGGGAGTAAGGAGTGAGAAAATGTCTAAAACAAATAAGTTAATGATTTTATTACCTGTCTTATTGCTTAGTTTTTTCTTAGGTGTTACGAACATGTTTGGTTTTAGTGAGACACCGCGTCTTATATTTTCAATTATATTCTTTATCGCCTTGTTTATTTTTCTTTATATGAGCTTTCAAAAAGTACCTTATAATGAATGTAGTACATGTGCACCAATTGAATATCAAGATCCGGATAAGCTAGAAAAAAATTAAAGAGATAAAAAACGAATCACTTAGTGATTCGTTTTTATTTTGAGTTTATTCTCCTGATAAATCAAATGCAAATCATTTGTTTTAAGCTCGAGAGGAAAAGATTCAGCATCTTGACTTGCGTAATCCCAGCGATAGCCTGTAGGAGTTAAAACGATAAATGAGTCATCTGCGCCAAAGTGATTCAGTTGATCGGGATCGATTTGAGCTTTGAAATGAAGGGCTAGATCTGCATCTTGTAAGGCTTCGCTTATCTCAAGTAAGTCTTCTGTAACAAGGGCAACCTCACCAACGTTAAAAAATGCTTCATTTGTGAGTTCGCCAATAAAGTCTTTATTTCGTCTAGCAATAAATTCAACAAGATTTCCGACAGGGTCCTCGATATAAAAAGAGTCGGCTGCAAATTCCTCACGGTAAACTTCATCTAAGGCTAAATAATAACGTAAGGGAACCCGCTGCTCAATCTTTTCTTTAATGATGCTAAAGTAATTTCCTGGAATGTTAATGGCAAAATGATATCGTGCTTTTTCCTTACTTGTTTTAAATGTGAGTTTACTCTGACCAATTTGAAGCGAAAATGCTGAATCACTTTCTTCAAAGGCAGATAATTCAAGAACATTTTGATAAAAACGTTTTAATACTTTTAATTGATTTGTATATAAGTTAATTTCTTTAAACATGTGCTCACCTCATTCTACTCTTCATTATAGCATTAGAAGCAAGAAGTTTGACTATTAAAATGAATTCCTGTAATATTTAATACGAATACGAGATATATTAATTAGAGGGAGGCGTTAAAATGCCGAATACTAAAGGAAATAAAGAGAGTGAATTATCATTAAAATTACTTGTAGTGATGAATAGGGCACTTGAGTCTGTTGAAAAAATGGTAATCAAAGACATTAAATCTCATGGTTTAAATCAAACAGAATTCGCAGTACTTGAACTTCTCTATAATAAAGGAGAACAACCAATTCAACAAATTGGAAAAAAGGTACTCCTGGCAAGTAGTAGCATTACATATGTTGTCGATAAACTAGAGGAAAAAGGTCATTTAGAAAGAAAGGCATGTCCAACAGACAGACGGGTTACCTATGCTCATATTACTGAGACGGGAAGAGCGCTTATGCAAGAGATTTTCCCTAAACATCGCGAGGCAGTAAATGAGATATTTGCAAATCTCTCAATAGATGAAAAAGAAGCTTTAATTGAACAATTAAAGAAAATTGGGTATTTTGCTGAAGACTTAGCTCAAAACAACTCTAATTAATTGATCGATTCATAACTATAGGAAAAGGGGATATTTACATGTCAAAAGTTAAATTAGCAATTGTATATTATAGTTCAACGGGAACAAACTATCAGTTAGCACAGTGGGCAAAAGCAGGTGGGGAAGAAGCAGGAGCTGAAGTACGTATTGTACGTGTTCCAGAACTTGCACCAAAAGAAGCCATCGCAGCTAACCCAGCATGGGAGGCGCATGTTGAAGCAACAAAAGATGTTCCAGTCGCAACAGCAGAAGATATTGAGTGGGCAGACGCTGTTATTTTCAGTGTACCAACTCGCTTTGGAAATATGGCATCACAAATGAAGCAGTATATTGATACATTAGGCGGCCTATGGCAGTCAGGTGCGACGGTTAACAAAGTTGTGAGCGCAATGACATCAGCAGGAAACGCACACGGTGGACAGGAAGCGACAATCCTTTCACTTTATACAACAATGTATCACTGGGGAGCGCTTGTTGCAGCACCAGGTTATATGGATGAATCAATCTTTAAATCAGGTGGAAACCCATATGGTCTATCAGTTACAGTTGATTCAGAAGGTAAT
>JASLIE010000108.1 GCA_030152985.1 Bacillaceae bacterium | reverse complement strand
CTTTGACAAAACAAGAAACATGGTATTTCATTCAAAACACAACTTACGACGCTGCAACAAACATGGCTATTGATGAATGTTTAGTCAATTGGTTAAGTGAAGACAAGATTTATCCAACCTTAAGATTTTATACTTGGAAACAAGCAAGCCTCTCTGTTGGACACTTTCAAGATGTGCTTAAATCAATCAACCTAGATGCAATTAAGGAAAGAGACATCGCTCTTGTCAGGCGTCTAACCGGTGGTAGTGCTGTCCTTCATGACGACGAACTCACCTATAGCCTCGTTGTTAAAGAAAGTGATCCAAAGATACCAAGCTCAATTACAGAAGCTTATTACAGGCTTTCACAAGGTCTTTTAAAAGGCTATCATCTATTAGGTATTGATGCTTCTTTTGCAGAAAAACAAGTGAGACAAGAAAGGCGATCAGCCGTTTGTTTTGAACAACCGGCTAGCTATGAAATCCTTGTAGATGGCTTAAAAATATCCGGAAATGCTCAAACGAGACGAAAAGGTATTCTTCTGCAGCATGGATCAATTCCCCTTAGCTTTAACGATTATTTATTTGACTTATTTAACTTTCCAAATGAAGCAATAAAAGAAAAAAAAGAAAAAGAGTTCTTAACAAAGGCAACGAGCATCAACCAAATTGCTCAAATACCTAAAACAATTAAAGATTTAGAAGATCATTTTTTAAAGGGCTTTGCAAGTGAACTTAAAGTGACATTCAAACCCTTTAAATTTTCTCAAGCACAATGGAAAGAGATTGAGCTTTTAGCAGATGAAAAATATCGTAATCAAGCATGGACATTTAAAAACAATTAATTTAGGAGGCTTTGATGATGACACAAAGTAAAGAACGACTTAGAAAACCTGATTGGTTAAAAATAAAAATAAATACGTCTGATTCATATAAAGACTTAAAAAAACTTATGCGGGAAAAGGGCTTAAATACTGTTTGTGAAGAAGCTAAATGTCCCAATCTTCATGAATGTTGGAGTGAAAGACAAACAGCTACCTTTATGATTTTAGGTGACACCTGTACCCGTGGCTGTCGTTTTTGTGCTGTTAAAACAGGGCTTCCGAACGAGCTTGACTTAGGTGAGCCGGTACGTGTTGCTGAGTCAGTTAAAATTATGGGGCTTAAGCATGTCGTTGTCACAGCAGTCGCACGCGATGACTTAAAAGATGGTGGAGCAGCTGTCTTTGCAGAAACAGTCAAACAAATACATAAAAAAAATCCAGGAACAACAATTGAAGTTCTACCTTCTGACATGAAAGGTGATTATGAAAGCTTGAAAATGTTGATGGATGCTAAACCTGATATCTTTAATCACAATATCGAAACTGTACGTCGTCTCACTAAGCGTGTACGTGCCATTGCTAAGTACGACCGTTCTTTAGAGCTCCTCAAACGCGTCAAAGAAATCGCACCACATATACCTACTAAATCAAGTATGATGGTCGGATTGGGTGAGACCAAAGAAGAAATTATCGAAGCAATGGATGATTTGCGTGCTCACCAAGTCGATATTTTAACAATTGGTCAATATTTACAACCAACACATAAACATTTAGATGTTGAAAAATATTATCATCCTGATGAATTTGCAGAACTTAAAAAAATTGCGCTCGAAAAAGGGTTTTCACATTGTGAATCAGGTCCCCTTGTTCGGTCCTCCTATCATGCAGACGAACAAGTTCCAGCATCTGCTGCAAATAGACGCTTAAAATACGCTAAAGGATTAGAAGAAAAAGAAAAAATCGAAGTTACACCTTCACTTTTAGATATGTTAAAAGATGAATAAAAAAAGCTGTTAGAATAGTTGACTATTCTAACAGCTTTTTTATGGTAAAATTGCAAATGACCTAACTGGAAAGCCTGAGGCATTTTCTGGTTTGGCAACAACATTTACAATCACTGCACCTTTTGTAGGTACTTTATCTAGGTTAGTCATTAATTCAATTTGAAAGGTATCTTGATCTAAGACGTAATATTCTCCAACAAGGGCGCCGTGCTTTCTAAATTCAATAGCTGAATCCGTATCAAATGTTTCATGACCTACCGCTTTAATCTTCTTTTCTTCAAAGAGATAAGTGAGAGCTTCAATGCTCCACCCTGGAATTTGATTATTTCCATCAGCATCTTTATTTTCCATATTCTCTTGGCTGGGCCAGCGTTTACTCCAATCCGTTCGTAATGCTACAAAAGTTCCCGGATCAATTGAAGTCACATTTTTTTCAAAAGCTTTTAGATCGTCTACTGTCACTGTATAATTTGGATTTTCTTGCGCTTCTTTTGATTTATCAATGACAATCAGTGGTAAAATAAGTTCTTTTAACTCCAATTCATGTAGATAGCGCGTATTTGGAACAAAATGAATGGGCGCATCAATATGAGTTCCATATTGTCCAGTCATTTTAAAGGTCTGGGCTAAAAATCCATCCTCAAAATCAAAGATTGTCTCAAACTCTGCATCTGGAAACATAGCAAAATGAGGTGAATTAGGTCCAAATGTATGGGTTAAATCAACCCATTCCTTCTCTTTTAGTAAGTCCATTGCTTTAATGACATCGTTTTTCACATTCATCTTCCCCTTTAGCTAATTATTTTATTTAAAAAACTTCTTGTTCGTTCATGCTTGGGATTTGAAAAAATAGCTTGCGGCTCGCCCTCTTCCATAATAATTCCTTGATCAAAAAATAAGACTCGATCACTCACATCCCGTGCAAAGGACATTTCATGTGTGACAACAACCATGGTCATACCTTCTTCTGCTAACTCTTTCATGACAGCTAAAACCTCACCTACAAGTTCTGGGTCTAGTGCAGATGTTGGCTCATCAAACAAGATGATTTTAGGTTGCATGGCTAAACTACGGGCAATCGCTACACGCTGCTTTTGTCCTCCTGATAAAGTATGAGGACTGACATCTGCTTTTTCTTCTAAACCTACTTTTTTTAATAAGGCACGGGCTCGCGACTCCGCTTCTGTGCGACTTATTTTTTTAACCTTCATCGGTGCTAAAATAATATTTTCTAAAACTGTTTTATGTGGAAAGAGATTAAATTGCTGGAAGACCATTCCGACCTCTGCACGCAATTCGTTTATATTTGTTTTTTTATCTGTTAGCGAGACGCCATCAATTAAGATTTCACCTTCTGTTATCTCTTCTAAGGCATTAAGACATCTTAAAAAAGTACTCTTACCCGATCCAGATGGACCAATAATCGAAACAAGTTCACCATCTTTAATCTCCGTATTAATTCCTTTTAAAACATCATTTTTTCCGTAACTCTTTTTTAAATTTTTAACCTTAATCATTTAATGTCCATCCTCCTCTCAATTAACTTAAGTACCATTGAAATTGAAAGTGTCATCACTAAATATAAAAGAGCAACCATCGTATAAATCTCAACTGCTCTAAAGTTCGTTGAGACCACAATGGTCCCTTGACGCGTTAGCTCACCTACACCAATCACTGTTAATAATGAAGTATCTTTCAAACTGATGATAAACTGATTGCCTAAAGGAGGTATCATCCGCTTAAAGGCTTGAGGCCACACAATATGGTACATGGTTTGAAAACGCGTTAAACCAAGTGAACGTCCCGCCTCACTCTGTCCTTGATCAATTGAATTCACTGACCCACGAACAATTTCAGCAATATAGGCCCCTGCATTCATTGAGATGGCAATTACACCAGCAAGAATCGGATTAATTTGTGTTTCTAACATCATTGGAATGGCAAAATATATATATAGCGCTTGAATCATAATCGGTGTACCTCTTAAAACTTCAACATAGACGGTCGCAAGTCCGTAAATAATCTTACTTGTAGAAATCCGACCAAATCCAACAATAATTCCAATCACGAGTCCAATAATCAGGCCCAGGACAGAAATTAGAACTGTGTACTTCACACCTTGCATGAGTGTTGGTAATGCCTCGATTGCATAAGTAAAATCAAGTTTAAATTCTTTTTCTTCAATTTTTACAGGGGTCTCACCGAACCACTTTTCATGAAGTTCATCATAGCTTCCATCTTCTTTTAATTTAGATAAGGCAAGATCAACTTCCGCTTTAAGTGGACTTCCTTTTGGAAAGGCAATCCCAAAGGTTTGTCCCTCGAGTAAATCATCTAATACTTTCACACGACCTTCAGCCTCTGTATTAATATAATAAAGTAAACTTGGCAAATCAAAAACAACTGCATCTGCCGCTCCTTTTTCAAGTTCCATATAGGCTTGGTCAATATTAGGGAAGGGAACAATTTCTTTAATCCCCTCAATTTCAGTGACATATTCGTAACTTGAAGTCCCTTGTTTCGTCGCTACTACCTTTCCTTTTAGATCATCTGCTGTTTTAATTGCTTCTTCATCCTGCCTGACTAAGATAGCTGTTCCTGCGTCATAGTAAGGTGTACTAAAATCGATTGTTTCTTCTCTTACCGGATTCATCGAAATTCCCGCGATAGCTAAGTCTAAATTTTCTGTCTGAAGTGCGGGAATAATTCCAGCAAAGTCCATTGGCTTCAGTTCATATTCAAAGCCAACTTCCTCAGCAATTGCTGCAAGTAAATCCATATCAAAACCGATATATTCACCTGACTCAGCATCTAAAAACTCAAAAGGAACATAATTTGTATCCGTTCCGACAACAAGCTTTTCTTTATGAGCGCTTACATTATTTGAAGTCATCAAATAAAAGCTTAATAAGATCAATAGTAATGTCATTATTGATAAATGTTTCTTTAAATTCATCTGCATCATTTAGCCCCCTTTACTTTATTCCGTCATTACATTATAACATGAATTTTATTTTTCGTAGTTTTTGCTATTTTATTTGATTTTATTCACGTATACTAGAAGTCAGATTACTATGAAATGAGTTGATATTATATGGTTGAGGAAATCAAAACACCGACACAAAAGCTTCCAAAAGATATTATTAAAGTGTGGGTGATTCGAGCACTAGTCAGCAACGTGATTTTTTTAGCTATGCTATTCGGTCTATTTTATGCTCAAAAATATATTCTCGATTTTAAATTTCTAGAGGCTGAGACCTGGCTGAAACCTTTGCTAATCATTTTACTTATTTTACTCATTTTAAATATGCTTTATTCAATTATTATTAAACCAATTATTCTACAAAAAACCTGGCGATACGATATTTCAGCAAATTATATCCAGCTCAAATACGGACTACTCATTAAACATTTAGATGTCATTCCAATGTCACGTGTCGAATACGTTAATACCGATCAGGGGCCTATTTTACGCTTGTTTTCATTATCTGAGATCTCGATTGGAAGCATTTCCTATACCCACCGGATCCCTGCTGTTTCATATGAAGACGCTAAGCGAATTAGAGAGCTAATCATTCATCTTGCTAAGCTCGAAGAACCGCTTGAGCATCAAAAAGAAGAAGCTAGAGAAATTGAAGGTGAGATGCATGAATCAACAAAAGAATAACTTAGCTAAAAGACAGCATCCTTTATGGATGTTTACACGCTTTATCCAAGTCATTACGCAGTCTATTCTCCCTTTTTTCTTTGTCATTATTGTCAGTCCGATGCATCATGAATTTCCTTGGATTAAATATGCTGTCTTACTCTTTGTCGCTTTTTTCTTCTTTCGTCTTTTTGTTATTTATTTTGAATGGAAGAACTATACCTATTTAGTCACTGACACAAATTTAATTATCAATGATGGACGACTTGTCTCTAAAAAACGATACATTCCATTAAACCGGATTCAAAGCGTTCAGCAAACAACACCTTTTATCCAGAAATTAATCGATCTAACTACTTTAAACATCGTGACAGGCACATCAGGTGAAAATGCCTCAATTAAAATTTCAATGCTTTCATTAAAAGAGGCCGAACTTTTACAAAAACAACTTGAACGTTATATTAATCAAGAAACACACTCGAGGCCATCAGAAAATAAACAAGATAACCGGACCTTACGTTATCAAATGTCCTTTATGGAGATATTTCTCTTTTCGATTACATCACTTTATTTCTTAGCCTTTATTCCTATCTTTTTCTCACTTTACACACGTGTCGATAACTTGATTAATTTAGAAACAGTCACCGTAAGCTTATATGAAACCTTTAAAAGATCGCTTTTACTTGTTTTTGTCCTTTTATTCTTAGCTTTTTTCATTTCTTTTATTATTGGACTTATTATCACTTACTTAAAATATGGTAATTATACTGTTTCAACCGATAATAAACGTATTTATATCAAACGAGGGGTCCTATCTACCTCACACTTTACAATTCCTAAAGAAAAAGTGAATGGTATTTTAATTAAAAAGTCCTTTTTTAGGCGACTCTTCGGGATTTGTGAAGTTCAACTTGTAACTTTAGGCGATGTGTTTGAAGAAGAAGACTCAACAACGGATATTTTATTTCCCTTTATTAATAAGAAACGCGCTCAAAGACTAATCAGTGATGTTTTACCTGACTACAAAATTCAAACAGAAATGAAAGGACTACCTGCTCAAGCTCTTTTCTTAAATTTGATTAGTCCAAGCTATTTGCTCGTCATCCTAACTGTGCTTATTTTTTATTTTTGGCCGGAGTTTTGGTTTGTTCCGCTTATCTATTTAGGTTTCTTAATGATTCAGCGCATCATCAAACATTATAATAGTAAATATTATTATGATGAATCCTTTATTCAAATTCAAACAGGTAGTTTTTCAAATGAACTTTTTGTAACAAAACGTAGCTCAATAGATGAAATATCATTTAAACAGTCTTGGTTAGAAAAGGCACTAAATGTAAGATCACTTCTTACATTTACACGAGCTAAGCCGCTTCATCTTAGCGCAATCAACCATTTACCAAAGCATATTGCTGATGATCTTTATACATGGTATATCACCAGTACAAAGTAACTACTTTCTTTTTTAGCGTCTAGACTGTATAATACTAAACTGTAACAAAATATAGAGTGGTTCGTAACCATCCCACTATAAAAAACTAAGGAGAGAAAAATGAATATTCGTACATTAACAACAAACGCAATTATTGCTGCCCTTTACCTTGTTGTCACAGCAGCTGTTGCACCACTTGCATTTATGCAAGTACAACTTCGCTTGTCTGAGCTCTTTAATCACTTGGTCGTTTATAATAAGCGATACTTTTTCGGAATTGTTTTAGGGGTTTTCTTAGCCAACTATTTCTTTTCTCCGACAAAAGCTGACCTTGTCTTTGGTTTAGCACACACAGCTCTATCACTTGCGATTACAATTTTTTTAGCAAGATTTATTAAAAATAAATTGCTGCTGATGGTCATTAATGCCTTTGTATTTTCCTTTAACATGTTCATTATCGCTTATATGTTAAAAGTTTTTGTTGGTTTAGACGATGCCTTTATTCCATTATGGGCAGGGCTTGGTCTATCAGAGTTTATTACTATGTTAATTGCGATTCCAATTATCTATTTATTAAATAAACAGCTTAATTTTGAACGCATATAAAAAACACTTCAGGATCACATCCTGAAGTGTTTTTTAATGCCCTTCTATACGTGCTTGTAGACTGTACATGGCATCATTTAATTCCCGCATCATTAAGTCCATTGCTTCATCCCTTGGGAGGTCATTTCGCAAATAGATTGGATCACCAAAGATAAGACGTGGACGCTGGAAACGAAAAATTTCTTTGAAATTATTTGGTCCGACATAAGCTGCAGGAACAATGGGTGCTTTAGCATAAGCAGCAATTGTAACTGCACCACGCTTTAATGGTGCCTCTTCTGTTGTTCGTGTTCCGCTTGGGAAAATTCCAACAACCTCACCTTCGCGAATCAGCTTCCGTGGGGTTTTAATAGCGCTTGGTCCTGGGTTTTCACGATCAACTGGAAAAGCTTTTAACTTATAGAGTAACCATTCTAAAAACTTATTTTCAAATAACTCTTTTTTAGCCATATAATTTACCTGACGTGGCAACATTGCTGCACCTAACCAGAGGATATCAACCCAACCAGTATGTGTACACGCAACAACATAGCCTTCATCTTTTGGAGGTAATTTGTAACGATCATAAACTTTCACAAAACCAAATAAACTAAAAACAATTAATGTTAAATAACCTAAAAAATAATACATAGTGCTCTCCCTTTTCTATCTCTCAATGTTTAATCTTATCTTACCATGTTAAAAAGGGAATTAACACTAAAGTTAGTCTGTATGATGAACAGCACAACGGTTTGGTCCGACTTCAAGCTCTTGCATTGTTTCTACATCAACTGTTAACTCACCACGGTTGATTGCAACAATTTCTTCAAAGTTAGGTGGCTTGACTGAACTCGCTGACTTTTCTACATTGTCTAAAAAGTCGTCTTTTGTTGTATTAAACATTTTTTCATTACGCTTTCTAATATTTCCTAAAGTGTCACCAATATAACCATCACCGTTTGTTTCATCATCAAAATTACCATAGTGCGCTGGATAAACAATGACATCATCTGCAATCTCAGAAACTTTTGAGTAAACAGTATTATATAAATCCTCAGCCCACTCACGCACTTTATTACCTAAATCAGGACGTCCGAGTCCGCTAACAAAGATTGTATCACCTGAGAAAAGGAGCGCATCATTTACAAAGAAAGAGACACTACCTGGTGTGTGACCTGGTGTTTTAACAGCAATTACTTCGATTGTTACATCATTAAACTCAATTTTTTCATAATCTTCAAGTGGTTCAAAATCAATAACAGCACCTTCACTTGCCATAATATAATATTTACCACCTGTTTTTTCTGCAAGCTTCGGACCACCGGTAATATGATCTGCATGAAGGTGAGAGTCAACTACATGTGTGATCTTTGCACCAAATTCATTTGCTGCTTCTTCATAGTCAGAAATAAAGCGTGAAGCATCAACAACTAAAGCCTCATCTCCTGAAATCACCATGTATGATAAGCAACCTTTACCCATACGAACAAATTGAAAAACTGTGATGGCCTCATCTTCATAAACCTTAATTTTATGCTGGTGTTCGCTCCATGACTGCATTCCACCTTCAAGATAGACTGCTGAAAAACCTGCATTATTGATATGCTCAGCAATTATTTTTGACGTTCTTTCTTTGGCACAGACAACTAAAATTTCTTTATCTTTTGGTAACTTGTCAATGATTGATTCAACACCGTCAAGTAAGTCCATATATGGTACGTTTAAATACTCGAAATTCTCTCCTTCAATTTTCCAATCGACAAAGTTTCTTTCTGTTCTTACATCTAAAATAAATTGATTTTCTTTATTTACAATTGCCTCGGTAACATCTGCTGTTGTAATTGATTTTACTGACATATAAATCCCCCTCTTGTTTATTTAACTAATGATTTAATTCGATTTGGATCGAAACCAATAACCCACTGATCATTTATTTTTGTTTGTGGTACACCCATTTGACCTGTTTGATTGACCAACATCTGCATAAGTCCAGGGTCTGTTTCAACATTAACTTCTTTAAAATCCAATCCTTCTTCTTTTAAGAAGTCTGTAATCATCACACAATAAGGACATGTTGATGTTGTATATACTGTTATTTCATTCATCGCTAAATCCTCCTCCAACTAATTACCCCTATGGGTATATTTTGAGCTAAAAAAATAACTCATTTCGCTTACAAACTAATATATAACAAAATGAGATATTTTTATAGATATATGCTTATACTTTTTATTTATCAATCAATTCATGCGGTGCCTGGACACGACGAATAAATAAAACCATGATAAACGCAATCACTGCAATCACTGTCGATACAAAGAAGGCAAAGTTAATCCCTTCGAGTGTCGCTAAGTGTTCTAAACTGTAGGGTGTCTTTAATTCACCAGATGCCATCTGCTCTGCTATTTTAGGTGCTGCACTCTCAGTTCGCTTAGTCATAATTGTTAACATAATCGCCGTTCCTATGGCTCCTGACACTTGTTGAAAGGTATTATTCATTGCTGTTCCGTGTGGGTGATATGACATCGGCAGCTCATTTAAACCATTTGTCATAATTGGCATCATGACAAGTGACATCCCAAACATTCTCACCGTATAAAGCGTCATTAAGTAAAAATACCCTAAATCCATCGTCAATTGACTCATCATATAAGTTGAAAAGATCATGATAAGCAGGCCAATACTTGAAAGTAATTTAGGCCCATATTTATCAAAAAGCCTACCTGTAATCGGTGACATGATTCCCATAAGAATTGCTCCCGGTAGCATGAGTATTCCTGAATAAAAAGGAGA
>JASLIE010000183.1 GCA_030152985.1 Bacillaceae bacterium | reverse complement strand
ATTCTATATAAAATGACAAAAGAAATTGTTGATTACCGACTCGCTAGCTATTTTGAGCGGAAAATTGACAAATAATTAATAAGAAATGAACTTTTTCTAAGTAAAAAGAAGGGATTTAGATTTCCCTTCTTTTATTGTCTTGAAAGGGTTGAAAACGCTTACTAAAGTTCGCTTTTTATGGTAAGATACTCCTACTCGAACTAAAAAAGGAGCGATTTATTATGATGGATACACCCTTATTACTTTCTTCATTTATTGAACGTGCTGAAAACTACTTTCCCAACAAACTAATTATTTCTCGAACAAATGAAGACAAAATTCACCGTATTTCTTATAAACTTTTTGCTGAACGGACACGTAAACTTTCTAATGCACTCACACAACTTGGCATGAAAGCTGGTGTTAAAGTCGGATCCTTTGCTTGGAACCACCACCGACATTTAGAGCTTTATTTTGGTGTGCCAAGTGCAGGCGCAGTTTTGCATATGATTAACATTCGTTTATCTGATGAACACCTCGTTCATATTGTTAATCATGCAGAAGACGAAATCTTAGTCGTCGATGATAATCTATTTCCGATTATTGATAAGCTACTGCCACAAATGCCGACTGTTAAACATGTAGTGATTATGAGTGATTCAGACCTTTTACCTGAATCTGACTTTGCTTCACTGCATGATTATGAAAGTTTACTTGCTCAAGCTTCCTCTCATTATGACTATCCTGAACTCGATCAAGACACACCTGCCGGACTCTGTTACACAAGCGCAACGACAGGTAAGCCTAAAGGTGTTATGTATTCACATCGTGCACTTGTCTTGCACAGTTTTTCACTCGGAACAGACGCATCAATCGGCTTAAATGAAGCTGATATTGCTATGCCTGTTGTGCCAATGTTCCACGTTAATGCCTGGGGAATCCCTTTTGCTTCAGTCCTTTACGGGACAACACAAGTCTTACCTGGACCTAATTTCACACCGGAGATCTTACTTGATTTAATCGAAGAAGAAAATGTCACACTCACTGCCGGTGTCCCAACGATTTTTATCGCCTTACTCAGGGAACAACAAACAAACCCGCGTAAGCTCGATTCACTGAGACTGGTTGTCGCAGGTGGTGCCGCTTCACCAAAAGGTTTAATCAAATCTTATCAAGACGAACTCAAAGTCCCTTATATTGTAGGCTATGGAATGACTGAAACAACTCCAGTCGTCAGTGTTTCCCGCTTCACTTCTGAAATTGAAGCCAACTATTCGGATGAGGAAAAACTTGAACTCAGAGCCACACAAGGACTCACAGTACCTGGAATCCAGTCACGTATCGTTAATGAAGACGGTGACGTTCCTTGGGACGGTAAAACAATGGGCGATCTCATGTTCAAAGGCCCATGGATTGCAGATGAATATTATAAAGATGACCGGACAGAGGATGCCTTTAAAGACGGCTGGCTCATTACGGGAGATATTGCTGTCTATACAAAAGAAGGTTACATTAAAATTACCGACCGTTCTGGTGATCTCATTAAAAGTGGTGGCGAATGGATCTCATCCGTTGATTTAGAGAATGCCATTATGTCACTCCCAGAAGTCTTTGAAGCAGCTGTTGTCGCCGTACCACACCCTAAATGGCAAGAAAGACCTGTCGCTTGCGTCGTTGTAAATGAAAATATCCCAGAATCTGAAGCAACAAAAGACCTGATCATTCATGCACTTGAAAAAACATTTGCTAGATGGTCATTACCTGATGATGTTATCTTTATGAAAGAACTCCCTAAAACATCTGTTGGCAAGTTCTTAAAACGCGACCTCCGCGTCATCGTTAGAGAAAAAATGGGAATCGACAACTAAAAAAATAACCCTCTCAAATTTAAGTTTGAGGGGGTTTTTAATTGAAAACTATTTAATTTTAATTCATTGTTAAACCACCATCAACTGTAATATTTTGACCTGTAATGCCATTTGCTGATTCAGATGCTAGATAAGCAACCATCTGAGCGACATCTGCTGGTGTTGTTACTTTCCTCAATGGTGTTGATTGGGCTATTAGATCAAATACCTCTGCTGTTGTCACTGCACTTGCATCTGTTGTTTTTAATAAACCACCTGAAACAACATTCGCATTAATCCCATGCTCACCGACTTCTGCAGCTAAATTCCTCGTAAAACCAATTAAAGCTGCTTTAGCTGTTGTATATTCATGATAAGGAACAACTGGATTCTGGTATAGATTTGTTCCAATACTTACAACCGTCCCACGCTTTCGTTCCATAAATTGTGGCATCACACTTTGAACTACATTAAATGCTGCTTTGATTGTACCGTTTATTTGATTTTCATAATCTTCCCAAGCAAGTTCTGCAAACGGCTTCTGTGCATTTGGATCAAACTTAAAATCAACAAGGGCATTATTAATAACAACATCAATTTGACCGAAGTGATCTGTTGCCTGACTCACTAAACGATCAACTTCTTCACGCTTTCTTACGTCAGCCTGAAGAGCAATTGCATTTTCTTCACCAAGCTCTTTCACAAGTGCCTCAGCAAGCTCTTTACTTTTATAGTAGTTCACAATAACCTGATTTCCTTGCTTAACCAATGTTCTTGCAATCTCAGCTCCTAATCCACGACTACCACCTGTAACTAATACTGTTCTACTCATTCAAACAACTCCCTTATCTATTTTTTTAAAAACATTAAAACCAAAACAAAAACGCAACTCTCTTAAGATAGCTTAAGAAAGCTGCGTCAAAAATAAGCCCATGTATAAAATGGCTACTATTATTTATCTACGACCTACACTTTCCTACGCTAGTATGAACTAGTTCAGGTTCAAAGGGTTCGAGTAAACTCGTCTCAGTCTTTATAAAACACCCCTAGTGAATCTATTTATTTTTTACACATTTGTTAAATAAAGGTTATCTTTTATTTAAACCTCTGTCAAGGGAAATATAGATTAGAATATTCATCAGTTCTTTCTACTTAAAGTTTACCCAACACTTTATGACTCAAGAACTCTCCTTAAATACTTATTATTTATCCAAAAACACTGCTTAGTC
>JASLIE010000081.1 GCA_030152985.1 Bacillaceae bacterium | reverse complement strand
AAGGAAGCAGTTAAAATAAAGAGTTAATAAAAAAGCTAATCTAAAGCGGGATAAACCGAATTTAGATTAGCTTTTTATTTAATTTATAAAGCCTTCGTGGTCGTCCTTGTAAACCTGATTGTCTATCTTCTGAGACCGTAATTAAGTTGTTTTCAACAGCTTCATTTAAAATACGGTTGGCAGAGCGAACGCTAATATTCAAAATTTCAGCGAATGTAGAGCTAGAAACTTCTTGACTGCCAGCCTTGTTAAATACAAGAAGTACTTTGTTTAGACGATCACTCGTCATTTGAGTTTTTTCCTGAAGTTCTTTTAAATCAACTTTATGAAGTATCCTTTGTTTTGTAGCTGTCTCAGTGCTTTTAGTTAAGGGACCAATAATTTCACCGTCAGTCTTATAAATAAATGTACTGCTTAGGTAGTTACTTAAAGAGAGTTTGCTAGCTTGTTTTGCATTTGCTTTAGCATGGGTGAAGTTATCTCCTATTCCCCAACCTAAATGAAAGACACTCTTTTTGTCATCAAGTAATTTTAAAATCTGACAAGAAGCAAAGTTGTGAGTAATTTCTTTAAGCGTTGAGAGATTGGTGGTAATTTCAAATTGAAAATCTGTTCGATTAATGCTTAATTGTTCATTAAGGTGATAATTCAATTCAAGTAGTTTTGAGTGGACGTAAAGTAAGTGACTTTCAAGTAATTTTAAATTTGTCACTTCAAGATCTAAGTAGCCGAAGACAATCTGATTGCTTGTTAATTTATCAAGTGTAATTTGATCGATTAAATCTTGTAAGGTAGATAGAATTGTTTTATCGGATATTTCAAAGTAATAGTAATTAATCCCATGCTGTTTAAAGTCATCTAAAATATTAACAAATCGTGTAAATGACCAATCTGCCTCACCTTTTTCATGGTACATTTTATGAAAAGAAACAGCTTTTTTGTAAACGTCGTATTTAGGGATATTTTCAATTTCAGCTTCGTCGACACCGATAGGTCTTGAGTCAATAGGTTGGCTATCGATAAACTCTTTGATATAGCCAGCTTCTGATTCGAAGTCAATAAAAACACGTGAATAATCAATGTCTGGATGTTTTTTAGCGATTTGAAAAAGAGTTTTATAAAAGTCGGCCTCAGACATTTCGATGTACTTTGCTGGTTTAGTGAACTGCTCAAGTTTGTCTGAAATACTTAGGTAGGCAAGTTTACCACTAAAAAGGTAACCGTCTAAAAATGCTTCGCTTTTTTTAAAAAGCGAAGCAAGTTCAGGTAATGTTTTATAAGAATAGTAGTGAAAATCAACATCTTTGTATGAGGAGAGGACTTTTTTGATTCTCTCTGTACTATAATAAGGTAGAAATACACCTATCTTCATGATTAAAACCTCGATTCATCTGATTGATATATTTCTAGTATACCATATTAATGGCTTTGATTTGGTTTAACAGAGTCAGGAATAGGTGATGTATATGCTTTTCCACCTAATGATTCTTTATGTTCTTCTTTTGCTTTATCAATAATTTCCTTATCATTTAATGCTTTAATTGCCGTTAAAGCTAAGGCTTTTGAAACGTAGAGCATTCCTTTATGTGCATAGCTCGTCTTTCCTTGTGCAGTCATTTGCCAAGTGTGTAGTGGTGTGCCAAAAGCACTCGTTGTGACAACTGCTTGGGCTGTCGGTGTAACCCAACTGACATCACCAACATCAGTTGAACCAGGGACGGCTTTATTTACTTTCATGTATGGAAGTGGATCACAAGCAAGTGGTGTATCGACTTTAATATTTAATCCTTGTAAGTTCATTGATTCATCTGATGTTTCTTCTTTAGTAAGTGTTGCTTGATAAGCTGCAGCTTGTTTCATTTCTTCATCTGTAAAGTCAATTGAACCAAGTTCTTGGAATGATTCGTTTAGTACTTTATTTAAAGTATCGTTTGGAATGTAATCTGAACAAGCCTTGTCAAAGACAACTTCGACTTCTGTTTCGGTCATGAGTGCTGCACCTTCAGCAATTTTCTTCACACGTTCAAATAAGCTGTTAACTTGATCAAGCTTAGGTGCTCTAATAAGTTGTAAAACCTCAGCTTGCGCTTGCACAACATTAGGTGAATTTCCGCCAGTATTGGTAATAGCATAATGAATGCGCGCATCATCTACCATATGTTCGCGTAAATAGTTGACTCCAACATTCATTAATTCAACAGCGTCTAGTGCACTACGACCTAAATGTGGTGCAGCGGCAGCGTGGGCAGCCTTCCCTTTGAATTTAAAGTAAGCTTGAATATTGGCAAGTGTATTGAATCCCCAAACACCAGTTAGTGGGCCAGGATGCCAAGTAAGGGCTAAGTCAAGATCGTCAAACGCTCCGGCTCGAGCCATAAAGGTTTTTCCTGAACCCCCTTCTTCAGCAGGGCAACCATAGTAACGTACGCGACCTGGGATATTATTTTCTTCAAGATAAGCTTTAGTCGCAAGCGCGGCTCCTAGATTACCTACGCCTAATAAGTTATGGCCACAACCATGACCAATTCCGTCCCCTTCAAGCGCTTCTTGATGTGTGACACCACTTACTTGACTGAGGTCTGCTAGGGCATCATATTCGCCTAAAAATCCAACGATAGGCCCCTCTTCGCCGAACTCTGCCATAAAAGCAGTGTCAATCTCTGCTATGTTTTTAGTAATGCTAAATCCTTCGTTCTTTAAAACATCAGTCAATTTTTCACATGATTTATATTCCTTAAATCGAATTTCTGGGTTTTCCCAAATAAAGTCACTTACACCGACCAAATCATCTTTTTTACTTTCTAAATATCTTTCAATCCACTGTTTCATAACTTAAGCACTCCTCTTTGATTTTTTTGTAGTAACATATAACAAAATGATAAAAAATATCGTAAAACCAGCATATAATGCAAGTCCACTTGCTAGACCTTGCTTAATCAGCAGGGTAAATGAGAGTGGGAAAAGAACAAACCCAATGACACTATTAAAAGAATAAGCAAGTGAGTAGTCTCTTAATACAGGTGACTTCATATCTGGATCAACCATTCTTAAAAGGAGTAGTCCTGTTAAGAAGACACCCATATTTGTTCCAATAATTGAGACGCTACGTTCAAACCAAAAGTCTTCGAAAACAGCCTTTGATAAGAAGTAAGCAATTAAAATTGTAATAATAAGTGTGATGATCATCATTGTTACAAGAGGTAAAATATAGGCAAAAACAGCTTGGATTGGCAAACTGATAATTGCTGCAACAATCGCAAATTCAGTAAGTGTTGAAGCAATTTTTGTCTTCGTTTTTACATCAACAATCCAGGCAAGTTTAAATTTAACCATAAGTCCCCAGACTAAATACATAAGTAAAATGGCATAGGCCCATTCAGGAATCATATTTAAAATTAAAATATTATTTGCTTTAAAGAAATAAGCGAGACCGAAGGCCATACCACTTACTGTTAAGATTAAGGCTAAGTGAAATGCCATAGAATCAAGAGAAGATGAATTAGTTGTTTCAAGTCCGGCGATTTCTTGTTGCTCTTCATTTTTCTGTATGCCTGTCTTCATGCTTTCAGGTAGTCCGATATCGGTTTTAATATATTTTGTGTAACCTTTTCGGGCTGCAATATTGATGAGTAGAATACCAATTAATATTCCACTAATGAGTCCGACAGTTGCTGTTGTTGTTGTAATGCCCTGAGCCGTATTCCAATATGGCTGATCCATTGATTGTAGAAGGCTACCAACAACGCCTGCAGTACCATGACCACCAGCAAAGCCGGCAGAGACTTCAGTACCGAATGTCGGGTAAATTGATGTGTAATTAAAAAACTTTTTAAAGAATGCTGAGATAGACAGACTTGTTAGGTTTTGAACAGCTCCAACAATAGCTAAGAGCATAAACATAATCCACATAGGAGTGAGGTTTGATTTACTACCATCACTATTTTTTCCAAACGAGAGTCCTAAAGGTACAGATGCGACAACAGGTACAATAAGTAATCCTGGTAAAAGCGATGAAATTGTAATCCAGTCATCAGGAATGGGTAGTAAGGCGTAATCTTTTAAAACAATTGGACCAAGTAGCAGTCCGATAAAACCCCCAATAACTGATGCGGGCAAAAATAGTTTTTGTGTCCACTTTACTTGTGCTCTGATAAAGGTACCGATTAATAAAAAGACACTTAGTAAAATAAAGGTAAAAAACAGCATTCGAACTACTTCTGTAAGCACTTCCATTTCCAATTAAGTCATCTCCTTTTTAATAAAAGACGCTGTCCTTTAAGTTTCTTTAACTTTTTAAATTATAACACAAATGGTTAAATAATCAATCAGAAAAACGAAAGAATAATTATATTTATT
>JASLIE010000073.1 GCA_030152985.1 Bacillaceae bacterium | reverse complement strand
CCTTGATGACAGTTACTATCGCAGGCAGCAAGCTAACTTCTCACAAGCGCTTAAATTCATTACCCATTCTTACTTTATTCATACTGGAAATAGTGGGGCAAGTATTCAATTTCCAAGTGACATGCAAGACTATGTTCGGCTAGGTATTGCCTTGTATGGTCTCATGCCGTCTGATGAAGTCAGCGCTCATTCGACACTTGATTTAAAACCTGTTCTAAGTTTAAAAAGTGAGCTTATCCATGTCAAACAGATTGAAGCGGGTGAGTCCATTGGTTATGGGCAGGCCTATGTCGCTAAAGAATCAGAATGGATTGGAACGATTCCGATTGGTTATGGAGACGGATATGCAAGGGATTTGAGTGGCTTTTACTGCTTAATTGAGGGAGAAAAAGCTGAGATTGTCGGTCGTGTATGTATGGATATGTTTATGGTTAGGTTACCGAAAGCTTATAAAAAAGGAAGTGAAGTCGTTTTAATTGGCCAATCTGCTAATCAGGTCCTTTCAGCAGATGACCTTGCTCACTATTTAAAGACTATTAATTATGAAGTGACGACTCGATTAAATAAACGAATTCGCCGTGAGTTTGTGTAAAATTAAATATTAAGTCTGAATCGCTGTTAATTTTCAGATTTCTTTTGCAAAGCACTAGTTAAAATGCTAATATTGATTCAGTATAATTATATTTATATATATTTGCGGGGGTGTAGTCTTGCCAGATAGAGTTGAAGAGATTTTGATTCGTCTTCCAAAAAATCTTGTTCATGAGGTGCACGGGATTACTAAACGTGAACAGAGGGAACTAGAAGAGTTTTTTTACCAAGCTACAAAATATTATGTAAAGTATAAAAAAGAAACGTTAATGCAAAAAGGATACCAGGAGATGTCCTCAATTAATTTAGAACTGTGCTCAGAAGCATTTTTAGCTGAGGAGGAGGCAAATCATACTGCAAATCGTTCCGTGATCGGGGTGTAGAGATTTGACTATTCAAAGGGGCGAAGTCTACTTCGCTGACCTTTCTCCAGTTGTTGGTTCGGAACAAGGCGGAGTACGGCCAGTATTAATTATTCAAAATGATATTGGTAATCGTTTTAGTCCGACTGTCATTATTGCAGCAATTACTGCACAAATTCAAAAAGCAAAGCTTCCAACGCACGTAGAAATTGAAGCAGAGCATCACGGGCTAGAGCGAGATTCTGTCATTCTTTTAGAACAGATTCGGACATTAGATAAACAAAGATTAACAGATCGAATTACAACCTTAGATAAGGACAAGATGGCTAAAGTAGATCATGCAATTGAGGTTAGTTTAGGACTTATATCTAATAAAATTTACGAGCAATAGGCTGTACTCCCTTGTATTTATACCTGGGAGTTTTTTACTTAGTAAATGAGTGGCAGTAAAATGGTTATGCAAAAATAGTGTTTCCAGGGGGTTCTGTCATGAAAGAAGAGTTAGAAATATATACAAATTTATTAAAAAAATACTTAGAGACCTTAGATAAAAAGTATTTGTATCGTGCTGAGCAATTGAGCCATGTTTTTGTCGATAATGAAATGCTACCAGAAGAACTAGTTAAATTACATAAAGAAGCGATTTTTGAAGTGTGTGATGAGGTATCGCCTCGCCTGCTCCAGTCGCTTGATTTTTTACTTGAAGCTATGATCGCTTACGGTTCAGCACATCGACATTATCAAGAGTTAGAAAAAGAACAAGAAGAACTCAAGATGGAAATACAAATTGCTGCAAACATGCAGAATAACTTTTTAAAAACGACTGTCCCAGAAATTGAGAACTTAGAAATTGGTGTGACAAGTGTGCCTTATAGTCAAATGAATGGAGATTACTTTCACTTTATTAAAAGTGAAAATGGTGCGCTTGGCGTCGCGATTGCAGATGTGATTGGAAAAGGTGTTCCTGCAGCTTTAAGTATGTCGATGATTAAGTATTCAATGGATGGGATTCATGAAATGTCACGCAAGCCCCAACACATTTTAAAAAGTTTAAACCGCGTTGTTGAGCGGAACGTCGCATCAAATATGTTTATTACCATGTTTTATGCTCAATACAATCCACAAACAACTGAATTCACTTATGCATCAGCAGGTCATGAACCTGGATTTTTTTATGATGCCAAAAGTGATAGCTATAGAGAAATTAAAGCAGAGGGCCTTGTTTTAGGCGTTTTAGACCATACAGATTACACCCAGTATTCTGTGTGGATGGAAAAAAATGATATGATTATTTTACTCACAGATGGTGTGACAGAATGTGTGTATGGCGATCGATTTATTACACGTGAAGAAGTCTTAGATGTCATCAAAAAATATAATCATCTACATCCTCAAGATCAAGTTGATGCAGTCTACAATCACTTTGAAAATCTACCAGAATTCGAGCTTAAAGATGACTTCACATTAATTATTTTAAAGAAAACAGTTTAAAGAAGTAGAGATAGGGTAGATAAATTAAACAGTAAGCTTTTATAATTAAGGGGGATTTTCGAATGAATTTGTCAATTGATGTCATAGAAGAGCGAGAAAAAACAACACTCAAATTGACGGGTGAAATAGATATATTTACAGCTCAAGGCTTAAAAGATGAGTTGTATCAGGCGATAGATCAGGCAGAGAAAAAAGTCATTGTTGATTTAGCAGGTGTTTCTTATCTTGATTCAACAGGTCTTGGGACCTTTATTAGTGGTCTAAAGAAAACAAAAGAAGATCAAAAAGAAATTAAGTTAATTCATGCGAATGAACGTGTCTATCGTTTGTTTAAAGTTACTGGATTACACTCGGTCATCGATATTGAGCCAAATAATGAGGTAGGTGTAAAAAATGGGGACATTTGAATTTATTGAAATGAGAATCCCGGCAAAGGCAGAGTACGTAGGCGTTGTGAGATTAACTCTATCAGGTATAGCAAATCGTATGGGCTTTAGTTATGATGCAATTGAAGATTTAAAAGTAGCGATTTCTGAAGCGGCAACAAATGTAGTGACACATGCTTATGAAGGAGATAGTACAGGCGAGATAGCGCTTGGTTTTGGTGTGCATAAAGACAGGTTGGAAATTATGGTATCAGATAATGGTGAGAGTTTTAAATTTGAAGAGATTGAGGGACGAATGGGTCCGATTAACCAAGCGGAAATTAACCAACCCGAAAGTATAAAGGAGGGTGGGTTTGGCTTATTTTTAATTAATGCTTTGATGGACAAAGTAGAATTAAATAATTCATATGGTGTTTTAGTCCATATGACAAAGTACCTTGATGAAAATGGGGTGACTTTAGATGAGCAAGTCGAACGCAGCCAGTAAAGAAGAGGTACTTGCTTGGATTAAAGCATTACAAGCAGAGCCAGAAAATGAAAAGGTAAGAGAGAATCTTGTCTTAGCTTATGAAAATTTAGTTCACTCACTTGCGCATCGCTATTCGCGAAACCAGGAGCATCATGCTGACTTATTTCAAGTCGGAGTGATCGGACTTCTTTTAGCAGCTGAAAGATTTGATACTTCTTTTGAGCGTCCTTTCGAATCTTTCGCTGTTCCGACAATTTTAGGTGAGATTAAACGCTATATTCGGGATAAGACCTGGGACGTTCATGTGCCAAGACGAATTAAAGAGCTCGGCCCTAAAATTAATAAGGCCATTGAGGTTTTGACTGAGGAAAATCAAAGCTCGCCACAAATTTCTGAAATAGCTAAGAACCTAGAAGTTTCTGAAGAAGATGTGATTGAAACGCTTGAGATGTCCTCAAGTTATAGTGCCCTTTCAGCAGATATGCCAAGAGATGCAGATGCTGAGGGTGGGACTGTTTCGATTCTTGATTTAGTCGGAAATCGAGACAGTGGTTTTGAAGCCGTAGATACAAGAATGTTACTTGAGAAGATCTTACCCGTTTTACCTGAACGTGAGCAAGAAATCCTTGCCTACTTATTTTTTGATAATTTAAGTCAGCAAGAGACAGCTGAACGCATGGATTTATCGCAAATGCATGTATCAAGACTGCAGAGAAAAGCATTGAAAACATTACGCACAGAGTTAGAAAGTGCAGGTATCTATCAATTTTAAAAGTCTACTAACTATTAAAAAAGTTAAGTAGACTTTTTGTTTCGTGTTATACTAGAAAAGAAGAGGTGTTAAGATGGATAATGAAATTATTAAATTAGTAAGTAAGGAAACAAAGATTAAAGAACAAGTGACTAAACGTGTGATTGAACTTTTAGATGAGGGAAATACCGTACCTTTTATCGCACGTTACCGAAAAGAAATGACTAATGGTTTAGATGAAGTTGAGATTAAGCATGTACACGATACATATCAATATGCACTGCAACTTAAGGAAAGAAAGGAGGAAGTCATTCGTTTAATTGATGAACAAGGCAAGTTAACCGAAGCGCTTGAAGCCGATATTTTAGCGGCGACAAAACTTCAACGTCTTGAAGATTTGTACAGGCCTTATCGTCAAAAACGTCGCACGAGGGCGACAATTGCTAAAGAAAAAGGGCTTGAACCACTTGCAGAACTAGTTTTCAAGCAAGCAGAAATTGATCCGCATCAAGAAGCTGAAGCTTATTTGTCAGAAGAGCATGAATTAGAAACAACCGCAGAAGTTTTACAAGGCGTCAATGACATTATTGCCGAATGGATTTCAGATGAGCCCCTTTACCGTGAATATATTCGGAAGGCAACTTGGAATCATGGGATTATACGGACGGAATTAAAAAAGCCAGAACAAGATGAAAAACAAATTTATAAAATGTACTATGATTATTCAGAGCCCGTAAGGAAAATGGCTTCTCATCGTACACTTGCTGTCAATCGTGGCGAAAAAGAAGATGTATTGAAAGTAACCATTGAAGCCCCACTTGAGCGGATTGAAAGTTATTTAGAAACTGAACTTGTAAAAGGCGGAAGCAATCAAAGTGCTGAATTGTTGAAGTTAGCCCTTGAAGATAGTTATAAACGTTTAATCGAGCCCTCAATTGAACGTGAAATAAGAAATCGTTTAACTGAAGAGGCAGAAGCACAAGCCATTGATATCTTCTCTGAAAATTTAAAAAACCTATTATTACAGCCACCGCTTAAGGGACGAATGATTTTAGGCGTAGACCCAGGCTTTAGAACGGGATGTAAGTTAGCTGTTGTTGATGAAATTGGCTCTATGCAGGCGGTTGATGTGATTTACCCGACTGCGCCACGTTTAGATACCGAAGCCTCAGAGAAAAAAGTAGTCGATTATGTGAAAAAGTATGATGTAAAGTTAATTGCAATCGGAAACGGGACCGCCTCAAGAGAAACAGAAGAATTTATTGCAAATACGATCACAAAATATGATTTAGACGCTGCTTATATTATTGTCAATGAAGCAGGAGCAAGTGTGTATTCAGCAAGTGAACTTGCCCGTGAGGAATTTCCAGATCTTGCAGTTGAAGAGCGAAGTGCTGTTTCGATTGCACGTCGCGTTCAGGATCCGCTCGCAGAACTCGTTAAAATTGATCCAAAATCTATTGGTGTTGGACAATATCAACATGATGTAGCACAAAAAGAGTTAAATGAGTCCTTATCATTTATTGTTGAAACAACAGTTAACCAAGTTGGTGTGAATGTTAATACAGCATCAGTTCCACTACTTGAACATATTGCTGGTTTAAATAAAACGACTGCAACGAATATCGTTAAAAAGCGTGAAGATTTAGGTAAGTTTAAGAACCGAAAAGAATTAAAAGATGTTCCTAGACTAGGTCCGAAAACCTTTGAACAAAGTATCGGTTTTTTACGGGTGATCGAAGGTGATCATCCGCTTGATGCAACACCGATTCACCCAGAGTCTTATAAGCAAACAGAGGCCTTGCTTAAATTAATTGAGAGTGACTTTTCTGAACTTGGAACTGAAAGCTTACATGAGAAAATTAAAGCCTTAAACATTAAAGAAACGGCTGAAGCACTCGAAATTGGTGAGTTAACTTTAAAGGATATTACTGATGCCTTAGTAAAGCCTGGGCGTGACCCACGTGATGAGTTTCCTCAACCGATTTTAAAAAGTGGTATCTTAAGCTTAGACAATTTAGAGCCGGGGATGGAGTTAGAAGGTACCGTGCGAAATGTTGTTGACTTTGGTGCCTTTGTTGACATTGGGGTCGAGCAAGATGGGCTCGTTCATATTTCAAAGCTGTCAAATAAATTTGTCAAACACCCAATGGATGTTGTTTCTGTTGGAGATGTTGTTACTGTTTGGGTTGAAGAGGTTGATAAAGAACGTGGCCGAATCGCACTTACAATGAAGAAGGAAGCTTAATCATTAGCTCTTAAATAAAAGATCTTAATCCAGGCATAGACGTGAAACTCACGTCTATGCCTTATAAGTCTGTGTAAAACTTATTAAGATCTGCTTTAGA
>JASLIE010000053.1 GCA_030152985.1 Bacillaceae bacterium | reverse complement strand
ATTTTAATTCAAATCGATCCCAATCCAGCCATGTTTCAGTTTAGCTCACGTGCGGGTTATTACTATGTTATTTTAATCTTTGCGCTTTTAGCGACCTTGCTTGTTTATTTCATTAGTCGTTCACGTTTAGGCTATAATTTAGTCGCCATTCGTGAAAATGAAGACGCAGCACAGTCACTCGGTGTTAATACCTTTAAAAATAAGATGATTGCCATTGCAATTAGTGCTTCTGTCACAGCAATTGGTGGATCATTCTACGCACAATACATGCTCTATATTGAGCCGCCAACAACCTTTGGTAATGATGTGTCAATTGATATTTTACTGCCAGCGATTATTGGTGGGATGGGAACCATTCTTGGGCCTTTCGTAGGAGCGCTTGTTGTGATTCCGCTTGGTGAAGTCACAGCACAAGTCTTCGGTGGTTTTGCAGGGGCACATTTAATGGCCTACGGAATTATTTTAATTCTCGTCATGCTTTATTTACCGCAAGGAATTGTCGGTTGGATACAGGAAAAAATTCGCAACGCGCGTAATAGAAGGGATGGGTAAAGATGAGTTTATTAGTTTTAGATCAAGTAACAAAGAAGTTCTCAGGTCTTGTCGCTGTTAATTCAGTGAGTCTGGATTTAAAAGAAGGTGAAATACTCGGTCTAATCGGTCCGAATGGTGCTGGGAAAACAACACTATTCCATACAATTTCAGGATATCACGGTGCGACATCAGGTTCAATTTGGTATAATGGACAAGACATTTGTAAACTCAAGCCAGAAGAAATTTGTAAACTGGGCATTGCCCGGACCTTTCAAATTGTTCAACCCTTTGGTAATTTAACCTTGCTTGAAAATGTGATTGTCGGCGCCTTTAATACGGTGCATAAGTATGCTGATGCTGAAAAGATAGCCTATGAGCAGCTTGAATTTATGGGGATTGCCCATAAAGCACATATTCGGATGCTTGACTTAACTTTTGCAGAGCAGAAGAAGGTTGAAGTAGCGCGTGCACTTGCAACAAAGCCAAAACTTCTATTTTTAGATGAGGTCATGTCAGGTTTAAACCCTTCTGAGGTCAATGAATTTATTGACTTGATTAAAGAAATCCGTGATCAAGGGATCACCATCTTTTTCATCGAACACTTAATGTCAGCTGTTATGGAACTATCTGACCGTGTTGTCGTCATGCATTTAGGTGAAAAGATTGCAGAAGGAAGCCCTGAAGAAGTTACATCCGATCCGCATGTTGTTGAAGCGTATTTAGGAGGCGAGATCTAATGTTAAAAGTAGAAAAACTTGTTGCAGGTTACGGGAATTTACAAGTCTTAAGAGACTTATCCTTTCATGTAGAAGAAGGTGAACTTGTCAGTATTCTCGGAACAAATGGGGCCGGGAAAACAACGACCATGCTGACACTCTCAGGCCTTCTTCCGGTGACTAAGGGAAAGATTATCTTAGACGGAAAAGAGATCCAGAAGTGTACAGCAGAAGAAATCGTCAAGTCAGGTCTCATTCAAGTCCCAGAAGGACGTAATTTATTTACTGAAATGACAGTTTTGGAAAACTTAGAATTAGGTGCATTTTTACCGAATGCACGTAAAAATATAAAGAAAAACCTCGCTTATTGCTTCGACTTATTTCCGATACTTGAAGAAAGGGTCGATCAATTAGCGGGAACAATGAGTGGCGGACAGCAGCAGATGCTTGCAATTGCGCGTGCATTAATGGCTGAACCTAAATTACTCATTTTAGATGAACCATCTATCGGTTTATCTCCCTTACTGACTAAGCAAGTCTTTGAAATTATTTCTGAAATTAAAGCATCAGGGGTAACGATTTTACTTGTTGAACAAAACGTTAACCAAGCACTTGCCATGGCAGACCGAGGGTATGTAATCGAAAATGGTGAAATTGTAATCAGTGGCACAGCTGAAGAGTTGTTAAATGATGAGGAATTAAAGACAACTTATTTAGGGGTGAAAACTGAATAAAAGTTGGAGGTAGACGGCCGTGATAATTAAGTCATATGATAAAATGTTTGCGATTTTAAAGCTTTTTACAATGGACCGAAATAAATTAACCATTGCTGAAATTGAGGAAGAATTAGATTTCCCCAAAAGTACGATATTTAGGGTTTTAAACACATTAACTGAAGCGGATTTTTTAGAAAAAGATGAGCACAGCCATGCTTATGCGCCAGGTTTTCAGTTTTTTAGACTAGGTAGTATTTTTCAGAGTAATTTAGATGTTAGAAGCGTTGCTTTTCCTGTCATGGAGGACTTAGTTGCTGCGTCTGAGGAAACGATAGAGTTAAACATTATTGATGACATTTACCGGATTTGTATTGAAAAGATTGACAGTCCACTGCCTGTAAGAAACTTTGTCAGTGTAGGAGATCGTCATCCTATTCATCTAGGAGCATCGGGTAAAATCCTCCTTTCTTTTACAAAAGATAAGGAACGCGATAAAAAAATCGATAAACTTGTTGAAAAGTACGAGGCGAATCGAACGGATTTAAAAGAAGCTGTCGAAGAAACAAAAAGACTAGGCTATGCTGTCACACGTGGTGAGAGGGTCTTAGGGAGTTTTGCGATTGCGGCACCCATTCGTGATAGTGCGGGGAACTTAGTTGCGAGTTTAACCATTGCGGGTCCGATTCAGCGACTTTCACAAGAACGTGAAGGTGAACTCGTTCAATTAATCCAAAATGGGGCAGAGAAGGTCTCAAAACACCTAGGTTATTTTGAATAACTAAAGAGGTGGCAAAATGAATGAACTCATATCAGAACTCAATGATTATGAATGGGAAGATTTAAGTGAATCAGTGAAAGAGGCAAGTAAGAAAGTCTTACTTGATACCTTAGCAGCTATTCTTTTAGGCATGCAAGAATCAGAAAATCAGCGCTTAGTTAGTCGTTTAACAGAAGAAAAAGGACCTTATTATGTACTGGGGACAGATCGTTATACACATTTATCTCATGCTGCTTTTTTAATGGGGACAGCCTCAGTTTCAATGGAGTTAGATGAAGGGAATCAGTGGAGTAAAGGACACCCTGCTGCTCACGTCATTCCCGTTATGCTGACACAAATCCAGCGTAAACAGGGCTATTCAGGGCAAGCATTTTTACTTGATTTAGTTAAGAGTTATGAGCTGACCTCTATTTTAGGACGGAGTACCCAGCTCAGCGCTTCAGCACATGCTCACGGTACTTGGGGTGTAGCAGGTTCGGCTGCGACCTTGTTTTTCATGGAGGGTGTTGAAGAAGCGGCTTTTATTAAAGGGCTTGATATTGCGATTTCTTTTGCAATGCCAACCCAGTGGCAAACAGTGCGCGAGGGAGCCTTAATTCGGAATGTCTATCTAGGTCAATCCATTCAAAATAGTTTTAAGAGCTATGACTTATTAAAGTCAGCTATCTACGCGCCAAAGAATAATTTAGCCTATGTTTTAGGTGAGGTCATTGGTGAAGGTTTTGAGCTTAGCAATGATCATATACAGCGTCAGTTTGATATTAAAGAAAATTATTTTAAAACACATGCCTTTTGTCGCTATGTTCATGCGCCAATTGATGCATTTAAAGAGCTTGTAAGTCAACATCATTTAACAGATGAAGAGATCGAAGAGGTTAAAGTCATCACCTATCAACGTGCGTCGAGTTTAAATAATAAAGCCTATCATAATGCCTTATCTGCTAAGTTTAGTATTCCATTTGCACTTGCTTCCTACCTGCATTTAAGACGGAGTGACTTTACTATTTTTGAAGAAAAATATCTTCAAAATCCAGAAATTAAAGCGCTTGCACAACGGGTTAATGTCTACCATTCAGAAGAGTTAGATGTGAATTATCCGACTGTCATGCCGGTTGTCGTTAAGGTTTTAACGCGGGATGGTAAGTGTTATGAAGCAGCCTTAGAGATGGCAAATGGTGGGCCAGATGATCAATTAGATTTTGATCGATTAGCTTATAAGTTTATTCAGATGACAAAAGGAATTTATTCATCAAAAAAACAGAATGAACTGATTAATTATATTCGACACTTTGATGAAAAGGAAGATGTAACAGAACTAATTGACCTCTTAAAAAACTAATTAAGGAGGCATGAAGATGTCTGAAAGAAAACAAATTAAAGGGCCCCTTGCAGGGATTCGTATATTAGATTTATCAACCATGATCGCAGCTCCGTTTGGTGCGACATTGCTTGCAGACTTCGGTGCAGAAGTCATTAAGATAGAAATGCCAGGAAAAGGCGACTCATTGCGTGATATGGGTCCATTTAAAGGGGATGAGCCGCTGAGATGGCCGACACTTGCTCGTAATAAACAATCACTCACACTCGATCTCCGGACAGAAGAAGGCAAAGCGATTTTAAAAGGACTTGTTAAAAAGTCAGATGTCGTAATTGAAAACTTTAGAACCGGTACGCTTGAAAAGTGGGGGATTGGTTATGAAGATTTAAAAGCTGTGAATGATGATCTGATCATGATTCGAGTGACAGGTTACGGTCAGACGGGACCCTATGCAGATAAGGCAGGCTTTGGAACGCCTGCAACAGCCTTCAGTGGTTTTACTTACTTGCATGGCTTTACCGATCGCCCACCAATCAGTCCGTCATTTTCTTTAATTGATTATATTACAGGGATTTATGTGGCCTTTGCAACATCAACCGCACTTTATTACCGTGATGTGACTCAAGAAGGTGAAGGTCAATATGTTGATATCGGCTTATATGAGTCGGTCTTTAGAATGATGGAGTTTCTCGTAACAGATTACGATCAAAACGGCATCATTAAAGAAAGGTCACCTGGCTTAAGTGGTCACTCAAGTCCGGCAGGTACCTTCGAGACAAAGGATGGACATTGGGTCGTTTTAGTGACCAGTTCAGACCGGACTTTTGAACGATTAGCTCAAGCTATGAACCGTGAGGATATGTTAAGTGATGACAGGTTTTATACAAACTCAGTCCGTCTAGAAAACTTTAATTTAACAAACGGCATTGTAGCCGACTGGGTTAAGACTTTAAACCGTGATGAGCTGCAAGCACATTTAGATGAATACGGTGTGCCGGTCAGTGCGATTAATAGCATTGAAGATATATTTAACAATGAACAATTTAAGGCACGTGAAAATATTGTTGAAGTCGAACACCCACGTCTTGGAAAAATGAAAATGCCAGGCATTGTTCCGAAATTCTCTAAAACACCGGGTGAAATCCGAAATATCGGACCGGATATTGGTGAAGACAATGAACATATTTTAAAAGAAGTCTTAAATTATTCAGATGAAGAAATCGAACAATTAAAAAGAGATCAGATTATTTAAGGAGGGATATGTATGGCTGAGCTACGTATATCAGAAGTCTGTCCACGTGATGGTTTTCAAATGTTGCCTGTTTCAATGCCAACAGATGAAAAGGTGAAAATGATTAATGCCTTAATGGACTGTGGCTTTCCGCAAATTGAGGTGACGTCTTTTGTCCATCCTAAAGCTGTGCCGCAGTTAAGTGATGCAGATGAGGTGCTGCAGAGAATTACACGTAAGGAAGGTGTCTTGCTCAGGGCCTTAATTCCTAACCTACGCGGTCTTGACCGAGCCATTAAGGCTAAAGTCGATGTTGTTAAACTGATGCTTTCTGCAACCGATTCACACAGCTTGCATAATGCCAATAGTAAAACCTTTGATGCCATGGCTGAGTTTGCAGAAATTAAGGCCAGAGCAGATGAAGCAGGGATTGTCGTTGAAGGGTCAATCTCAGTCGCCTTCGGTTGTCCTTATGAAGGTGTCGTGCCGATTGAGCGTCATTTAGAAATTTGTGAGCGTTATGATGAGCTTGGGATTCATAAGATTTCGCTTGCGGATACAACGGGAATGGCAAATCCCGTCCGAATTAAAAGAATTATTCGTGATTTAAAGGCAGCTTTTCCTCACTTCACCTTCTCCCTTCACTTGCATAATACAAGAGGGATGGCCTTTGCTAACGCAGTAGCAGGCTATGAAGAAGGGATTCGTGACTTTGACAGTGCAGCAGGCGGGCTGGGTGGCTGCC
>JASLIE010000036.1 GCA_030152985.1 Bacillaceae bacterium | reverse complement strand
TGTTTGTAACGGAATCAACTGCTAAGGACGGGAAAATTTCTACAATTGTACCTTTTGTATCACACGTTGATCACACCAACCATGAAGTCGATGTCATTATTACCGAGCAAGGCTATGCTGATTTACGCGGACTTTCCCCTCGCGAAATGGCTTTAGAAATTATTCATAACTGTATGCATCCTGACTTTAAAGAACAAGCCTTAGACTATTATAATGAAGCGCTTGAAAAAGGTGGACATACACCTCACGTCTTAAGTAAAGCACATTCATGGCATATTAATTTAGAAAAGAATGGCACAATGTTATTAAAATAAAAAAATCCAAGCAAATGCTTGGATTTTTTTATTTTTTAAGTTCTTTTAGACGTGTTTTAACTGTGTCATATTTCTCTTGATATTCAACTTGTTTCTTTCTCTCAGCTTCAACAACTTTTTCAGGTGCTTTACTAACAAAGCCTTCATTTGAAAGTTTCTTTTCAACAAGTCTGACTTCGCTTTCCCATTTTTTAAGTTCTTTTTCTAAGCGAGAAATTTCTTTCTCGAAATCAATTAAACCTTCAAGTGGTAAGTATACTTCAGCCCCAGTCACTACACGGCTCATTGCATCCTCTGGAATAGATATATCTACAGAGATATCGAGCTGACTTGGATTACAAAAACGCTCTAAATAGCTCTGGTTACGCTTTAAACCTGTTTCAATTTCCTGATTGCGTGGGTGAATCATAATTGGGATTTCGCGTGACATTGGCGCTTCTACTTCCTGTCTGACATTCCTAACCGCTTTAATAATATCTACTAGCTGCTTCATTTCATTTGAGGCTGCCTCATTATGATAACTTGTATTAACTTCTGGCCATTTAGCAACGGTTATTGACTCACCTTCATGTGGCAGCTGTTGCCAAATTTCTTCGGTAATAAAAGGCATGTAAGGATGAAGCATACGCATAGTATTATCGAGTACATAAGCGAGAACAGAGCGTGTGGTTTGTTTTTTCTCTTCATCCTCACCATTTAGAGGAATCTTTGCCATTTCAATATACCAATCACAAAAATCATCCCATATAAAGTTATATAGATAGCGTCCTGCTTCACCAAATTCATACTTATCCGTATTGACTGTTACATTTTCAATTGTTTCATTTAAACGCGTTAAAATCCACTTGTCTGGTAAAGCAAGCTCTTTTGTTAAATCGATGTCTTCATAAGTAAAGTCTTCCATATTCATTAAGGCAAAGCGTGAAGCGTTCCAAATTTTATTTGCAAAATTCCAAACTGATTCCACTCTTTCCCAGTAAAATCTTAAATCCTGACCTGGTGTTGAACCCGTTAATAAAAAGTAACGTAAGGCATCTGCACCGTATTTATCAATGACATCCATTGGATCGACACCGTTACCTAATGATTTACTCATTTTTTGTCCATCTGATGCTCTAATGAGTCCATGAATTAACACATCTTCAAATGGTTTTTCTTCAGTAAACTCAAGTGATTGAAATATCATACGTGCGACCCAAAAGAAGATAATATCATAACCTGTTACAAGTACATCTGTTGGAAAATAACGTTTAAAGTCTTCTGCATCCTCATCAGGCCAGCCCATTGTAGAAAAAGGCCATAGAGCACTTGAAAACCATGTATCTAGAACATCTTCTTCCTGATGCCAATTTTCGATATCTTCAGGTGCTTCCATACCAACATAAACTTCCTTTGTTTCATTATGATACCAAGCAGGTATACGATGCCCCCACCATAACTGTCTTGAAATAACCCAGTCATGAATATTTTCCATCCAATGTAAATAAGTTTGTTCAAAACGCTCAGGCACAAAGTTTACTTTATCTTCACTCGCTTGCAAGTCAACTGCTTTTTTAGCAAGTGGCTCCATGCGCACAAACCACTGGGTTGATAAATAAGGTTCAACGACAGCACCGCTTCTTTCTGAATGACCAACTTGATGAACATGATCTTCAATCTCAAACAAAACACCCAGGTCTTGAAGATCTTTAACAATTTGCTTTCGACATTCAAAGCGGTCAAGCCCTTCATAATTAAGAGCATTTTCATTCATTGTTCCATCTTCATTCATGATTAAGACACGTTCTAAATCATGACGATTTCCGATTTCAAAGTCATTTGGATCATGTGCTGGTGTAATTTTAACTGCACCTGAACCAAATTCCATATCTACATAGTCATCAGCAATGACCTCAATTTCCCTTCCTACAATTGGTAAAACAAGTTTTTTCCCGATTAAATGCTGGTAGCGCTCATCATCAGGATGAACAGCAACTGCTGTATCACCTAGCATTGTCTCAGGCCGTGTTGTAGCAATTTCAATTGATTCATCGCTATCTTTTACTGGGTATCTCATGTGATAGAAATGCCCATTAACTTCTTTATGAATCACTTCAATATCTGACAAGGCGGTTTTTGTCTGAGGGTCCCAGTTGATAATGTACTCACCTCGATAAATTAAGTCCTTCTCATACAATTCAACAAAAACTTTCCGAACAGCTTTTGATAAAGTTTCATCCATTGTAAAACGTTCACGTGAATAATCAAGTCCAAGACCTAGTTTTTTCCACTGTTCTCTAATTTGATTTGCATACTCTTCTTTCCATTCCCAAACTGTTTCAATAAACTTTTCTCGACCTAAATCGTAACGAGTTTTACCTTCTTCTCTTAATTTAGCCTCAACAACCGATTGTGTTGCAATTCCTGCATGGTCCATCCCTGGCAGCCACAAGACATCATAACCTTGCATGCGTTTCATACGCGAGAGTGTATCTTGCATTGTTGTATCCCATGCGTGACCTAAATGAAGGCGTCCAGTTACATTAGGTGGTGGAATAACAATTGAAAAGGGTTCTTTCGACTTGTCTTCTTTTGCTTCAAAAAACTTTCCTTCTAACCAAAAATCATATTTTCCTGCTTCTACTTCTTTCGGATTATACTTTGCTGCGAGTTCTTTTTTTCCCATACTCATTTCCTCCTTAAAATAAAAAAACTTCTCATCCCTAATATAAGGACGAAAAGATTATTCCGTGTTACCACCTTGATTTACAAATATAATTTGTACACTCAATGAAGATAACGGTCTCTACCGGTTTTACTTACTTAGTTTCAGTAAAACTACTTCAGGGTGACAAGTAATGACACACATGAGGTGCTTTCACCAAATGACCTCTCTCTAAGATGCGCTTCAATTACGTAGCCCTTGCACTGTAGTTCACATATGAAGTTACCTTTATAATATACATAAGCGCTTTAAAAAGCAAATTAAAAACGCCCCTGCTTAAGGGCGTTTAACTTAAAGTGTTGAAAATACTTTATTGACTGCTTGAATAGTTGCTTCAATATCTTCTTCTGTATGTGCTGTTGATAAAAATAAACCTTCAAATTGTGATGGAGGTAAAAAGACGCCTTCATTAATCATGCCTTGATAATATTTTGTAAAATGATCAAGATTTGATGTCTGTGCTGTTTCAAAATTAATGACAGGCTGGTCTGTAAAGAAAAATCCAACCATTGAACCCGCACGATTAACTTGAAGCGGAATTTGATGTTTTTCTGCTGCTTCTTTATATCCATCAATTAAACGATCGACTAATTTATTCATATACTCATAATCAGACTTCTTTAAAGCAGTAAGTGTCTCAAGTCCTGAGATCATAGCAAGTGGGTTTCCTGATAGGGTACCTGCTTGATAAATATCGCCTGCAGGAGCCACTCTTTCCATAATCTGACGCTTACCACCATAAGCACCAACAGGTAAGCCGCCACCGATGACCTTCCCTAAACAAGTAAGATCTGGATCTACATCAAAGTGTCCTTGGGCACAATGATAATCAACACGGAAACCTGTCATCACTTCATCAAAAATAAGAAGAGCACCATGTTCCTGTGTAATCTTTCTTATTTTCTGTAAAAAATCATTGACTGGCGGAACAACCCCCATATTACCAGAAACTGGTTCAACAATGACAGCTGCAATATCATCGCCATAAGCATCAAAAGCTGCTTGAACTCCTGCTGCATCATTATAAGGAACTGTAATCGTTTGACTAGCTACTGATTCTGGTACACCTGGGCTATCTGGTAAGCCTAATGTTGCAACGCCTGAACCTGCTTTAATTAAAAGTGAGTCACCGTGTCCATGATAATTACCCTCGAACTTTAAAATTTTATTTCGTCCTGTGTAGCCCCTTGCCACACGTAAAGCACTCATCGTCGCTTCTGTACCTGAATTCACCATACGAACCATCTCAAGTGAGGGAACACGATCAATAACCATTTGAGCTAATTCATTTTCAAGTTTAGAAGGGGCACCAAAACTTGTTCCTTTAAGTGCAGTTTCTTGAATACCTTTAATCACATTATCAGGTGCATGACCTAAAATGAGCGGTCCCCAACTTAAAACATAATCAATATATTCATTTCCATCAATATCTTTTATTTTAGATCCTTTACCTGACTCCATAAAAACTGGCGACATGCCAACAGATTTAAATGCTCTCACTGGCGAATTTACACCACCAGGCATTAAATTAACCGCTTCATCATATGCTTTAATTGATTTATCAAACTTCATTTACTCTCTCTCCTCTTCTTTTAACCATTTAGCTACATCAAGTGCGTGATAAGTTAATATTAAATCCGCTCCTGCTCGCTTCATACTAAGCAGCTTCTCAAAAACAATAGCCTTTTCATCAATCCAACCATTTTGAGCTGCTGCTTTTACCATTGAATACTCTCCACTTACATTATAAGCTACAATCGGTAATTTAAAGTTGTTCTTTACATCCCGTACGATATCTAAGTAACTTAAAGCAGGCTTAACAATTAACATATCAGCACCCTCTGATACATCAGATGCTGCCTCACGATAAGCCTCAAGTCGATTAGCCGGATCCATTTGATAGCTTTTTCTGTCACCAAACTCAGGTGTACTGTCTGCTGCATCTCTAAATGGTCCGTAAAATGCTGAGGCATATTTTACTGCGTAGGACATAATTGGAATATCTTTATAGCCTGCTTCATCTAAAGCTGTTCGAATCGCAATGACAAATCCATCCATCATATTTGATGGTGCAATAATATCTGCACCTGCTTCAGCTTGAGAGACAGCTGTCTTTTGGAGTGCGATTAAACTTTGATCATTATCTACAGCTTGATTATGAATAATACCACAGTGTCCATGAGATGTGTATTCACACAAGCATGTATCTGCAATAACAAGTAGCTCTTGTGCTGTTCGCTTAATTAGACGCGTTGCTTCTTGAACAATACCATCTTTTAGATAAGCAGCTGTTCCGATTTCATCTTTTTCATTAGGTACACCAAATAACATAACCCCTTGAATCCCTAGTTTTTTAATATATAAAACTTCGGATTCAAGTAAATCCAGTGAAATTTGATACACTCCAGGCATTGACGGAACTTCTTTTTTGATCTTTTTTCCTTCAATAATAAACATTGGATACAATAAATCATTTACTGTCACTTCATTTTCTCTCACCAAATTTCTAAGTGCTTTTGATGAACGAAGACGACGGTGACGATCAAACTTTAACTTTTCCATTTATACACGTCCTTTCAAAGCTGTTAACTCACTTATTTTATCTAAGATGCCT
>JASLIE010000011.1 GCA_030152985.1 Bacillaceae bacterium | reverse complement strand
CTCATCTAACCAAATACTAATTGTTTCAATTTCAAAAGGGGATAAAGGACGACCAAATTCTTGTTCGAATAGAATATAAATAGACCCATCATGTTCAACAGATTCTACAGAATCGGAATAAAGTCGTTCCCAAAGGGGTTCAAGCGAGTAACTTTCTGTTAATTTATGATCATTTGATTCAACATTTTCTATTTTTAATAAATTTGTTTGCATCAACTTTTTTAAAACATCTGTACATTCTGTTTCGCTTATTGTTAATCGACTAGCGATATGTTTTGGAGTCGGAAAATAAACACCTGATAAAATTGAGTAATGAAGTTGAAGAATTACAGCAAGATCAAGTTCTGTTAAATTTATTTTTTTATAGTTTGTAATAAGCCGTGCTGGAATAATTATTTGATCCTTCATAATCAGACTGTAGGTTTTATTTTTCATTCATTATCGCCCACCAAATTAACAGTGTTATTTTTAACAAATCGGTTAATTCGTTTTGCTGCTTCTTTTAAATTATCTAATGATGTGGCATAAGATAAACGAATATTATAAGGTGCACCAAAACTACTACCAGGAACAACAGCAACTTTTTCTTCTTCTAAAAGACCTGTCACCCATTCCTCTGTTGTTTCATAAGGTGAATTTTTAACGGCTTCTGTTACATTTGGAAATAAATAAAATGCACCTTTGGGTTTTATACATGAAATACCTTCAATTTGACTAAGTAAATCATAAAATATATTTAGACGTTCTGAAAAAATATTTCTCATTTCTTCACCTACTGTATTTTCATCCTGATAAGCAGCAAGTGCAGCATATTGAGAAATTGATGATGGGTTTGAAGTTGCATGCGATGCATGATTTGTCATCCCTTTAATAATATTTTTAGGACCAACTGCATAACCTATTCGCCAACCTGTCATTGCATGAGACTTACTAACTCCGTTAATGATAACAGTTTGTGACTTAATCTCTTTTGAGATTTCTGCAATTGAAATATGTTTATCTTCTGTATAAACAAGCGATTCATAAATCTCATCTGAGATGATTAGTAAATTATATTTAATACATACTTCTGCAATTGACTCTAATTCTTTACGAGAATACATCATTCCTGTTGGGTTACTTGGAGAGTTTAAAATAATTGCTTTTGTTTTATTTGTTACAACTTCTTCTATTTGCTTTGCCGTTATTTTAAAATCATTTGATTCCTTTCCCTCTAAATAAACGGGCACACCGCCTGCTAATTTAACATGTTCAGGATAACTTACCCAGTAAGGTGTTGGAATAATAACCTCATCACCTTCATTTATCATTGTTTGAAATAAAGCATACAAAGCATACTTAGCACCTGTCGTTACAATGACTTCATCTGGATGATAAACAAGCCCGTGATCAACTTTAAATTTATTAGTGATTGCCTCTTTTAATTCAATAATACCACCTGATGCTGTATATTTTGTTTTTCCCTCATCAATCGCTTTTTTTGCAGCGTCATTAATATACTTTGGTGTATTAAAATCAGGTTCACCTACACCAAGTCCAATCACATCAAAGCCTTCAGCTTTTAATTCATTGGCTTTTTGAGAAATTGCTAAGGTTGATGACGGAGTTAATTGATTCACACGTTTTGATAAATTCATTTTTAAAACCCTTTCTTAATTAAATTTCTGTGATAATTTAAGTTTTTCTATATGTTTACCTGTCAATAAATCATAATAATCATAAACATAACGCACAGGCGTTTCTTTATATTTTACTTCATATAATTTTTGACCATCTATATAGGCTGGTTGAATAGAAATTAACTGACACGATGAACATGACTGGCTTAAATTTTTCCTTAGTATTTCTTCTGAATATAGATCAGAGACTAAGGCTTGATCGATAATTTTCCTTGCTTCTACATCAACAAAATACAAGAAAGTTTCATTGTTCTTTTTCCCTTGATGTATATGAATTAAATCTTTATCTTGAAAATAATAACTTTGACTTATCTCAGTAACTCCCTCAATCTCAGTTAAAATAGTTTGAGAGTCTTCATAAAAAATTACACTATTTGTTTCGATACGTTTTAAATAAAAAACAATTAAAAACAAAAGTATAAAAATTAGAATACTCATAACTATTAATGTGTTTTTTAACTTTTTATTCATTTTTTTCCTTCGCATGTTATCATCTACTTTACTATAAGGTCTACTAATAATTATATCATATTCAGCTCATAGACAAATAATCATTTAAATAAATTGGCAAGCTCAATTGATTCAATCTGAATCGGTTTGATCGATTCACTAAAGAATGTCCGATAATTAGCTGTTAAAATCCGATTGTCTGTCACATAGATCTTACCATGGTCAGCTTCATGTCTGATTAATCGCCCTATTCCTTGTTTAAATTTTAGTACAGCTTCAGGTAAGGCAAATGACTTGAATGCATTTTCTCTAGTAGACACTAATTCTAAGTAAGGATCTTCTTTATATTTAAAAGGAAGTCGAGTGATAACAAGATGATCAATTGACTCCGACTCTAAATCTATCCCTTCCCAAAAGGACTCTGTACCAAATAATATAGAATCCTGCTCCTGTTTAAACAAAGTTCTTGTTCTAGCTAAATCATTTGATTCATGTTGTGATAAGATTGTTTGCGATTCTAAAACTGGACTTACTAAATCATAGACTTCCTCAAGTAACATAAATGAAGTAAATAAAACCAATACTCTTCCTTTATTGTGTTTTTTTAAACTGTAAATAAATTCAGCTAAAGCAAGTGCATATTCTGGATCCTTTACTGTAGGTAAGTCTTTAATGGCATACATTTTAACTTGTTTATCCAATTTAAATGGCGTATTGAATGTGTGATGAGGTAGTTTATCAGTTTTCATTATTTGATCAAAATACTTAAACTTTTTTCGAACAGAAAGTGTCCCGCTAATATAAATTTTTGTTTGATGTAATGGTAGTTGAGTAACAACTTTATTTATCGTTTTATGAATAAGCTTCCATTCTAAGTTATTATAACGATATTCAAGTAACATCATAATCGGTTTATCTAAATAAAGCGCATCAATTAATATATATAAAGTCTTTTGCATCTGTTCAATTTGTTCTTTTACAAATTGTGGTAAGCTTTCAAGCTCGATTTTTTTAATTAATTGGTTTAGTTTTACATTAAGCAAATTAAATGTATCGAGTATGCTTTTAAACTTATTTAATGAAATAATTCGTTGGTTTTCATAATAATGCTCAGACATTTTATAAATAAACGCTAACAATTCAGTATAAAGTATTTTTATTTCATCAATTAATTCAAAATCAAAGTTATACTTTAAATAATGACTTAATGAGTAAACTTGACGACTTTCTAATAAAGTTAAATTCTTTTCATTTATCATCACCGGCAATCTATGTGCTTCATCAAAAATAATATAGGGACTCTTTAATATGAAAGAATCTTCATTTTCAATTTGACTTAGATAAAGCGCATGATTAATAATGACAAGCTTAGCATTTTTTGCACGAAGTAATGAATATTGATAATAACTTGTTTTTGAATTTTTACTCAATGTTTGTATATTAATTAGCTGATTGAACATAGCTGGTTCAAGATTAAGTTCATCAAGTAAACCTGTCTTGGTTTCTGTTAGCCATATTAAAACTTTAGATTTCAAAATAATCGTTGGATAATTGTCAGTTTTATTTGACATTAAGAAGCTGTAGAATCTTTCTAAATCAATATAATGCGTCATTCCTCTAAGCTCGGTATAAATCAATTCTTTATCAAACACTTCATTAACTAACTTCAATTCATTGTTCAGTAATTGACTTTGAAGTAAATTTGTATAAGTGCTAATAATTATTTGTTCACTATATTTTAAGCTTAAAAGACTTGCTGGAATAAGATAGGCTAAGGATTTTCCGATTCCTGTCGGTGCTTCAATTACAGTTGAACTCTTTTCTTTTAATGATTTTTCAATAACATGTGCTAAATCAATCTGTTCTTGTCTCTTTGAATAATTAGGTAGTTTTTTATTTAGAATACCATCTAACTTGAATATTTCATCAATATTTAACTCCAAATGACTTTGTTTAAACTGTTTGATTTCTTGTTTTAAATAAGGTAAGTCTTTATAATGATTCATTTCAGTCAGATTATTTTCTTTTTTTATCGGTAAAATCTCAAGTAAATCTGATATCAAATAATTACGTAATCGATAAAGATGATAAATTGTATTTTTAGGTAGATTAGAAAGTTTATCCTGCATTTTTAAGAATAACTCTGCTGTCATTTCAGCGTCATCAAGGGCTCTATGTGCTTTGTT
>JASLIE010000245.1 GCA_030152985.1 Bacillaceae bacterium | reverse complement strand
CAGGACACACTATTCATTACAAACGTCAAAAAGAATACGACGTCATCATAAAAGACAATGACCTGTACATTACCGACATTCGTATTGCAGATATAAAAAAGAAAAACGGTAAACAAAAAGACACTTGAATGTTTAATCATTCAAGTGTCTTTTGTGATTTAGAGACTTTTTTGCCCCAATCTACTTTTAATTATCAACAACTAAGAAAATGTACACACGCAAGGTACAGTATCATCTTCTTGCTTTAAATACTTATCCACACCTTCGCGTTCTAAAACTTCTCGAAACTTCTTCAAAGTATATGGTTTTTTATCTTTCTTTAAAATAGATACATCTTTATCAAAATGCTTTCTAAATCGTTCTTCCATAGCTTCTTGACGCGCATATTGCTCCGGCCACTGATGATACAAGAGAGCATAGTGCTGAAATCCGCCACGTACACAACGTCCTGCACAATTTGCATGAGAAAACCCCATTTTATACATACGTGGTAAAGGTATTTTCCACTCTTCTTCGATAATTGCTTTCACATCAATATCTTCTCTAAATGTATCAATCATTGGAAAACGTGTTTCAACAGGTTCCCCGTCTAATGTTTTCCCATAAAAACGAATTAAATTTTCTGCCCGATGTTCTTCGTGAGGGCCAATTCCAAAATATAAAATGGGTTCTCGATTCCATTCATATCTTACCTCATCTAAAAACTCGACAGTTTGATCCACTTTCAATTCCTGTGAACATTTAGCGAGACGAGAGTTTCCAAGAAATTTTGAATCAAAGAAAACTTCTTCCGGTGTTCGACCATCTAAACGTTCAGTCACTTCAATTCCAATATAGTCAGCAACATCATACATAAAGCGATAATTATCTTCATCTTCCCATAATGTATTCGTAAAAAACAGCACACAATTCTCTACTCCATGTGCTTGCACCATTTGATAGGCCACATATGCACTAGATGCACCACCACTAAACATCGCAATATGAATTGGTTCTCTTTTTCTTGTCATTTTCTTCCCCTCTGATCAATCAATATATTTGTTCACTAATTCTAAAATGATGTTCTCTAATTCTGCTTGCGGAACACGTTGACCTCCACGTTCAATGATTCGCTCCACATTTTGTTGTACAAGTTGAGCTTTCTCAGATAGTTCTGCTCGTGGTACACGCTTATATATTCCATTATATTCTATTTCATAATAGTTACTGTTATCTTGCTCAACAGGACGTTCCGCTGCGCCATAATCTTGTTCAATTTGACTTAAATACACTTGGTATGTTGCATCTGACCAATCTGTTAAAGAAACTCCCATATACACTTCTACAAACTCTTTAAACTCTTCTACCTCTTCTACTGCTTTGAGAAAACGATTCGTTCCAATCTCTTTCGGAGTATGTGCACTTACCCACTCTTTTAACTGTGAAAAGTTTTTTGTTTTTGCTTTACTTAATAAATATTCTTCAGCTTCTTTTTCTAATTGTGGATAAATAGTTTTCAACATATTTAAGCTATCAAATAGCTTTTGACTACTGCCATCTGTTAACTTATATAACTGTGAGAAGCTATCTAGTGGATTTACTTCACTATATCTAATGATCCTTTTCAACTCTAAAAGAATTGGTTCTACTTGCTTTGTTACCTGCGTAAACTTCGGTAACTCTCGTAAATAATTTAATAGTCCACTACTTACTTGAATTAAAATCGTTTTATCTTGAACATACTCACTAATATGTTCATCTAATATCTCTTGAACATCCTGTAAATACTCTAATTCTTCTTTGTCAAAATCATGATAAACATACGTATAGCCTGTCGGATCTTCAAACATACCGTAGACAACATCTTCTTTAATCGTTGGAACGAACATATCATTTCTATAAAACATTAATTGTTCCAAACGGTCTCTTAATAATCCGACAAATAATAACGGGATTAAAGGCGGACGTATGCCATATGGTGATTGCTCAAAAACATGAATTAAATTTATTAAGTTTCCAGTAGGGTGTTTCTTTAACTCTTCTAAAAGTGCTTTGCGTAATTGCTGCATAGATGGATCTTGAATCATTGATAAATCTTTTAAATCTATTCCATTATTTTTAAATACTGTTGCATAGACTAAATAGTCCGGCCCTTGTCCTTCAATACCGATAATCTCCTCAGAAGGATAATTCAACACATGATGCAAAGTAGTGTGTAACGCCCTTTTCTGCACACCTTTTACATGAAATCTATTCACTCCATCATTCATAATGATTGGTGTATCTGGATATTGCTGCATCATAATATGACTTACATAACTTTCCAAACTTAAAGTACTGCGTAAAGGTATCTGCTTCTGCTCGTGATACCATAATACCTTTTCACCAAATGAAAAATACTCATCAATAAACTCTTCAAACTCTAAGCGTAACTCTTCTCGACGCATCAATAACTCTTCTTTTAATTGATCGACTTCTAATAGTAGTTGACGATCTTCTAGCAAATAATCGATTGCCAAATCTGCATCAATAATTGGTAATAATTCTTTCCACTCACGATCTATAATCGCGTATAAAACAAATGGATTTGTAATCTTTGTTAATAATTGTTGTAAAGGTTTATAGTCTTCCTTTTTCGATAATAAGATAAGAATAATAAACCCATCTTCTGCTTGTTTTTTCTCCCATTTTTCACGTTCAGAGTCTGTTGCTTCTAATAATTGCTTAGATGTAATTACGCGAACTCTCATGAAACGAGTAATATTATAATAGTCATTGTAATCTGTTGCTAAAAAATACTTCTGTGGTAATTCTCTTTGGATATAATCAATACGCTTTGGAAAGGTAATTTTACTTTTACTTCGCGCTTCTTCTATAATCTCATCTAAAACAAGAGCGCTTCCTTCATATAATTCTAGCTGCTTTAATACTCTATTAAAACGAATTGTCTTTTTATCGATAAGTTCTTCTAATGCTTTTTCTAATTCCCTTTCGTTTAACCCTAAAGAAAACCTTACTAACTCTGGCGTAATAGGATACACACTATTTGAATCAGTTAATTGCCACATTGTTACCAACTTTAAAACCGCTCGTGCTTGATCATCTTCTTCATCAATTTTAGACAAGTTCTTCTTAAACCGATTAACGATGTTTTGATTCACTTCATCTAAATAAAACCCTTCTAAATCCGTAAAGAAATAGTCAAACAGCTTTGTTGGATAGTAATAACCTTCTCCTTGCATAAAGTGATGGCGAAGACCACCCGTTTCAACACTCTCTAAAAAAGTAAATAAGGTTCTTTCATTTTGACCGAAGATTCTTGAAACCCTTGGCAATAAAAACATTGATACAGGGTGGATTGGATATGAACCTTCGACAATTAACCCTTCAACCTCTTGGCTATTTAACTCTCTAAATAAGTTGTACATTCGTAATTCTTTTATAATTGGTTCAAAATTAACGATTTGCATTGGATATTCTTTTGCTAATTCTGTTACATACCCATCGACTACTCTGTAATAAGTTGCTGTATCGCTTTCAACAAAATATGTTGAGTAGCGTTTTTCCACACGTTGAAACTCCGATCGATATTCTTCTGTAAAACCAAGCATGTATTGGGACATGCTTTTATGAGAAATTAATAATAGCTGTATATCTCCCGCTGCGCGATTCACAAACTCTGCAATGTCTTGAATATCCTGCATCGCTTTATTAATATCTACTGGATTTAAAGATTGTAGATATCTTCCAAATTCATCATAAATAATAAACAATCCAACTTTATGTTCTCTCAAAGCTTTTAATATATTTTCTAACTGCTCAATAAACGGAATTTGAATTTGCTGTTCTAGAGAAGCTCCTGATGTAAGTTTTCTATATACATTTTCAAACCATCGAATTTCATCTTCATTTAATTGATTTACTTGAGCAATCCATGATGTGATTTCTTGATACCCACGTATCATCAACTCTTCTAAAAATTGATGATACGTTTCAGGAAACTCCTTTCTCCAGCTCTCAATGATACTTGCAACGGTCTCTCCAATTCCTGCAACTTCAACCGGTATTTTTTCTTCTTCTAAAGATCGTAAAATTTGGCGTATTAAAGCCTCTGCAAAGTTTCCTTCATCACCATTCAAAGTGATTGGTATGTACTTTTTATTCAAGTTGTATATGCCTTGCAAATTGTTATAAATACCTTGATGTACTTTCTCAAATTTCCTTACAAGTAACTTCATATCCTCTGGACTAACTGCTTTCGCTGTCATATTCGCTAACAATGTCGCTACTAAAGATTTTCCACTTCCATAAGGACCTATCATAATATGTGCAGCATTTTCATTTTCAGATAAAAATGCTTTTGATAAACCTAATAGAGCATCTCCATGAGAAGGTGTTGGCAAATAGCGATGAATAAAATCTGCATCACCTATATCAAATTTCACGTTTACACTCGTTTTAAAATTGCTTAAGTTCATTCATCTTAACCTCCAACTTCTCATACTGTTCTTTCAAAAAGTCATTTGGATCAATATTAGGTAAACGAACAACATCTAAATTATTCGTTCGACGAAACACAATGTCATATTCACTTTCTTCCCACTCTGCCAGTAACTGAAGTATTGTTGAACGGGTCAAGTTAAATAGCTTTCCAAACAATCCAGGCTCATTCAAAATTTCTTCTATGCTTAACTCCTGTTGTTCGTTTTTCTGAGCATAATCTAAGAGTACATATAGTAAAAATAAACGCGACTCATAATCTTCAGGTAATATTAACTCTTCCTTATAAACAGTATTATATTGCTCTCGAACTAATCCTAAACGATACAAAGGACTTAACGTTACCTCTTCAGGATCATCACTATTCCCTCCAGAGATATACATGTTTATAAGACAATCGATGTCTCTCTTTAAAGAATTCTCTGAAACAACACGCGTTTCTCTTGATTGAACCCACTGTACAAAATCGTGAAATAATTCTTCCCTTGTCGTTTTCGTCCCTTCATATTCATTGAAAAACCAATACCAAGCAGTGCTAGGTTCATCTTCTTTCGTTATCATATAATGTAAGAGCGCAGCGGTTCCAAAATGTTTAATCATAACATCGTATTCACGAATCACTTTTCCAAAATTAGTGAACTCTTGTTTCTTCTCACGACTGTTTTCTACAACAACATTTGTTGCTTTCACCCAATGTCGTAATGATTGCACCATATTTTTACCTAATCCAACACGTTCAAACGCATCATCTCTAAAAAAGAAACTTGTATCTTTCTCTATTTGTCGCAAAGCTTTTCCTAACCAACGGTCGCGTAAGTAAAAACTCTGATGTTGATTATATCCCATCTCATATTCCTCCTATACTTTGAATTGGATAGACCTTCCACTGCTAACTGACACTAAAAAAAGAGGAACATTCCTCTTTTTTTAGAGTTCTTTCATCAACAACTCAACAACTTCCTCACTTTCTTCTAGCATGAAGTCTTGAGTGAAACTTCGAACATACCTCAATGTATTTGCAATATAGTCAATTTCTTCAACAGCGCCTCTAATAATTTCCTCATATAAAATTTCAATGCCTCCTAATGCATAAGCATGAAATAACGCCATATTCTCTTCGTGTTTCTTCGTAGGCCTTGTTTCATTCGTTCCTTCAATAAGCTCTTCTTTTTGATCTTCTCGAAAAGCTAAATCGGCCCGTTCATCTACATCTACATTTAATTGATTATGAAGAAAAATTATTGTTCGAAAAATGGTTGTTAAATCTTCTTGTTCTCCTACTAATGCTTCAGTTGCAATTTTCCTTTGTACTTTTGCATATTGATTTTCTTCTCCGTAGTCAACATATCCCTGTTTATTGTTGATAAACCCTATAATAGCTGCTGACATATACACATCAATGTTACGACGAAAAATTTTATGGTCTTCAACTAATGCTGTCACGTACACTGCATGTTTTCCTATAATCGTAATATCTGAACGGAAGATCAATTTCCCACTATATGTCATACTTCTTCCTCCTCTTCAATAATCGTGTGAATCTCAGACTGTTTATTTAATCGATAAGAACGCCCAATCCTTGGGACAATAACATCGCGTGCGTGATTCCAATCTTTCTCCATAACGATTAAAATCAATTGATTCGCTATACCTGGCAATACTTTTGAAATTCGTTCAACGTGTACTTGGTCCGTATTAGAGAAAGGAGCATCTAGAACGAGTGGATACGTATCACTACCTAACTCGGGCTCTTTTTCTTGCTTACGTTGCGCTAAATCAATTAAACCTAAAACAAACGAGAAGTTAGTTACTGTTTCTAATCCTTCTGAACGATCCGTAATAATTTCTTCTCCAGTAGCTGTTGTCGTATATAGTTCAACGTTATATTTTTCATCGATCTTCACTTTTCGATCCCCATGATAAATCTGTTGGAAGGCGCTATTTACACTCTCTTCCAGTTCTTCTCTTAAATTATTTTCTCTCTCCTCATAACTTTCTTCAATTCGTTGTTTTAATGCTTCTGCATAAGCCATTCTTTCACGAATTTCTTGGTTTTTATCATTAGAAGAAGTAAGTTTTTCATACTTTCTTTCATTTTCCTCTAAAATCGTTTGATAGCGGCCTTCCGCTTGATGTAAACGATTTAAATCTTCTTGTAATAATTCGACTTTATATTGATAATTCTTATTATTTTGTTCTAATTCAATTGTCTTTTTATTTTCTAACAATGATTCCTCTAAATATTCTAAATCAACTTCTTTATTTGCTACTTCTTCGCTACTACGTTCAATTTCCTTATAGTAATTTGTTAAATCCTCAACAAATCCTTCACCCATATTTCCCATATGCTTTAATTGGTTTTGATATTTTTGAACGATAAGCGATATAGATTCTGGCGGTAAATTATTGCGCTCTTTCATTAAATTCTTTTCCGCTTCTGAACCTTCTGTAATTTCAGTTCCACAAACGCAAATACCTCGCGCAATGAGAGCATCGATTGAATCAGTATTCATGTCTTTAATTCCATGATCTTCAAACTTCGCTTCTTTTAATTGTTCTAATACACGACTTTTTAATGCTGAAATGAAGAAAGTATGCGGTGACTTTTTAAATGCTCGCTGAAAACTCTCTTTGTTTTTCTCTACTTTTTGACGAGCTCTTTTTAACTCTTGATTCACCTGATCTCTACGATGCTGAATATCCATTCCTGATTCCATCGTTCTTAATTTATTTTCAATCACTTGAATCTTTCGTCTATATTCTTCGATTTCTTCAATCTTCTGCTCTTTATTTTCTGCAATTTCATCTAATTTCTCTTGAGCTCTTTTGATTTCTCTTTTTGCTGCATCTGCCTCTTCTTCACTCTCAACAGATAGTTGTGAACGTAAACGATTTAAAACTGTTCCTTGACGACCGGTTGTTCCTATATTTTCTTTTATATTCTCTAACAATGTTAATCCTAGTAACTGTCTAACAGCCTTTGTAATATCTCTACGCTCTGCAATACGACGTACTCGTTCCGAGTCATAAAAGAAATAGTCTACTAATTCTTCTGGATATAGTTCTTTTAATTTATTTTCAGCGTCACCTCGACGGAAAGATTTTAAATTTCCTTCCTTCGTTTTATATTGGACGAGTAATTCTGCTTTATCTGGCTTCACTTCTTTATTTAACAAGTTATATGTACGTCTTCTTGTAATAATGTAATGCATGTCTCCTTGTTGAATTTCTAAAGTGACTTGGACACTCTCTTCTCTAACTCCCGTTTCCTTCATCTCTTCTTGTACAACATGATTTAATAAATCTGATTCTTTATCAAAATTTGCTTTATTTAATAAACACCATCTAAAAGCTTGTAAAATCGTCGTTTTCCCACTCGTATTATCTCCTAACAATAAAGTAACGTTCTGTTCTTTATCGGTTGAAAACTCTATATGTTGTCTTCCTTTAAACTGACGAAAGTTATTCATCTCTAACGACTTAATAAACATTTTTTTCCTCCTTTAAATGTTTTTATTAACTTCTTCACTAATAATTTTCATAATTTCAGTAATCATTTGTGACTTCGTATATTCTTTAGTCTTTAAATTTTTATGTTCTAATGCCATAATCTTAAATTGGATTCGGTTGAGTTTTACACGATCTACAATAATATCTTCATAACCTTCAACAATTAAATTTTGTTCGCTCATATTAATTCCTCCTCTTCCTCACTATCCTTTATTAGCTCATACAACAAGAATGCGTCGGATAACTCTTCTATCAATCCATCAGCAACAGATGAATTTTCAGCTAACTGAGCAAAATCCTTCATTCTTGTCACCTCTTTAGCAACTAATGATCGCATGCTTCTTAGCTCTTCATATGAATAATTGTAAACTTCTTCTAAAGGTACCGGTAAAGTAATAAAGTCATGAATATATGCATATCGTTTCCCTTCAAATTTTCTCAACACACGACCACGACGTTGAATATACTCTTTCGGATTAGTACTACTTGCTAAAAGAAAAACACGCTCAATACTAGGGATATTAACGCCTTCATCTAGGCACCGAATCGCACTCAATGTTTGTAATGTATCTCCTGCTTCAAATTGCTCTAAAATTTCTTTACGTTCTACTGCATTTTCTTCCGATGTAAACTTTGTCGTTTTCATGTTTAATTCGTTTCCTAATAAATTCGACACGGCATCGATTTGACGGATCTCTTCCGAAGGGGCTGAACCTTCTTCATAATCTACGTCGTTCACAGTAGTCGCACCACAATAGACTAAAATATGCGAATCATTTTTATATTCTTCTATTTCATCTTTCAATGCTTTTACTTTGTTGGATGCCCCTGCTACTAAACGCGCACGTTTAATCATTAACATCTTAGCGCTTTCTGTAAATTTCACTTTTCCATATTTATCTTTCACAATTGCTCGCGCTATTTTATGTGAAAGCTGTCGATATTCTTCAAGCTCTTCTTCTGTTAAGTGAACTAGGACTGGATAATAATAATATCGAGTCAGCATATTATTTCGAATAGCCTGTTCTAATGTATATACAAAAGATATATTTTCAAAGTAACGCAAAAGCGCCTCGGTTCCAGCCTCATCTCCATGACGCTCAATTGTTGCGGAAAGCCCTAACCTATATGTTGCATTCGGTAATAATTTTTTTTGTAATGATTCTGAACCTAAGTTATGAGCTTCATCCACAATAATTAATAAATCTTTCGATATCATTCGTAATTCTTTTTGTACTCGTTCTAATGCGAATGTTGCATTAGTAGTAACAAAACAAAAATGATTAGGCTTCCTATCATTTAAGTTGTAAAACATGATTGCTCTCTTTAAATTATTTTCCCAATTCTTTTGTGGCGAAGTAGAAAAGCCTATGATAGGATCCATATTAAATATTTTTATGTCATCGACCCACTGCATCACCAAATGTTGATAAGGCACAACTATAATTATTGCTAGCTCTTGTGCTAATTGCTCATATAAATGAGCTGCAGCTGCGAGCCCTGTGAAAGTTTTTCCAGTTCCTGTAGCCATAGAAAAAATGCCACGATAACCGTCTTTCTCCCACTGCTCTATTGCTTCTTTTTGATACTCTCGTAGTTCTACACTTTCAGGAAGCAATGGCCCCTTTGGTTTTTTCTCTACTTCTAAACCTGACTGGCACTCTATATAAGCCGGATGTGTATAAACTTCCTCTGGCAACTTCTCTAATGGATACTTCTCCATTTCTTTTACGACTTTTGAAGGTAACCCTCCGATATAAAGACCTTCTCGTTTATTTTCCCATAATTCATCAAACAATTTCTCTCGGTGCTCTATCCTCTCGTGCTCGCCTTTCAAAGAACTGTAAACATCGATAGTTTCATAGTTATGAATATGACCTGCTTGAGTTGCATTCATCGACCCGCTAAATGCTATTTTATTTCCATCTTTATCAATCGCAATAGCATTTTTTTCATGATAAATCCCGAATCCTTTTTTCTCATCTTCTATATGAACAATTCGAACATCAACGATTCCATAAGCAATTAACCTTGATAATAATGCAAAAGAATCCTTTTCTTCTTGTGTCAAGTCATCTTTTGTAACTTCAAATAAAAGATTACGTTCTATAATTTCTTTTCTCGATGCATAACCTTTACGAATAGATTTAACATCCTCTTCTGACAATTGAGGAGAGGTCAATATTTGAATATAGCCCTCATTTTTAATGAGCCCTTTAATTCCTTCAAATACCTCTAAAAAAACTTTTGAAGTAAAATATCCAGTTGCTCTTTTGTATAACACAGTCCTTTCTAAAAGAGGTTTATGAAATTCTTTAGAAATATCTACAGAGTAAGAATCATAAATCGAACGAACAGTTAAGCTATGAAAATTCAATAAAGCCCCTCCCTTTTACATTATTAATACTATAATATCAAATTATGGTATATTTTAAAACAACTACCTGAGTAAATAAGTCTATTAAAAGGTAGAGTTTTATTGTTTTTTTGATTATTTTTAATATTTTATTTACAAATATTTTTTTCTTTTATTTTCACTTTTTCTTCGCGGTTTTTAAGCATACAATGAAAGGTAGCGTTTAT
>JASLIE010000147.1 GCA_030152985.1 Bacillaceae bacterium | reverse complement strand
TAGTCATTGAAATTTTTATAAGCATTGACTGAATCATTAGCATAGCTTCTTACTCTTCTTTCTAGTTCGATTAAAAACATATTATCTTTGAAACGATAGTTATATTCCAATTTATAAAAACTGAAATTATTTTTCTCACCAAAAATATCAAATAAATTTTCCACTGTTCCAATAAAACCATAGATTCTTTGCAATGGATCTCCATACAATTCCATTCTAACGTTTTTATGTAATAATAACTCTATCAATTTTATATTAAGATAGTTTGTGTCTTGAAATTCATCAATAATTATTTTAGTGTAAATACTTTTGTATTGTTCTAACAATTTAGGTTGATCCATAAATAATTGTACCGTCAAAGAAACAATTGAATTATAAGTTAATTTATTCTGAGGCAGAGCCTCATTTAAAATAACTTCATTATAATTCCTCATATTAGATGATAACTTTCCAGGTAATGCATCACTCACAGAGCGTTTAAAATCTTTTACAACGTTGTAATGCTTCAACTTCAATATAGACCAGTTCTCTTTGTTCATCCAAAGTGAAGTAATCATCAAATAATCCTTCTTCGCCTTGATCTAATTCGAGTTTTAATTTTATTTTAATAGGTCTATCTTCTTCATTAAAGTCCGTCTCTTGGAATGCTCTTCTATTAAATATAGTATGTAGTAATTCAAGTATATTAGTATTTACTAAATTATTTTCACTTACAAACACCTTTTCTTTCTAAGTATTTATTCGAAAAATTCAAATATATTCATAATAATTATACCATTAAAAAAGTATATTTTTATAATAATTATTAATCGATTTTATAGATTTCCCTCTAAAGTTTAGTCTAATAAAGAAATTGGCTGGAAAGAGGCCGGCGTTCTACCGGGCTCTTTCCAACCAATTATCTGGTTAAATACTCTATTTTTAACTCCTAAATCGTTTTAAAAATGCTTGTAAACGTTCATTTTTAGATTCTTCGATCACTTCTTTTGGCGTCCCGTCTTCGGCGATGACACCTTCATCTAAGAAGACAACCCGGTCTGCGACTTCTAAAGCGAAGTCCATCTCATGCGTGACCAGCAGCATGGCCATCTCGCCTTCTTCAGCCAGTTCACGAATCACCTCAAGCACTTCACCAACAAGTTCTGGGTCAAGGGCTGAAGTCACCTCATCAAATAACATGACCTTAGGCTTCATTACAAGCGCACGGGCCATTGCCACACGCTGCTTTTGTCCACCTGAAAGTTGACTGGGATAATTGTCTAACTTATCTTCTAGTCCGACTTTTTCAAGCATTTGAATGGCCAGTTTTTTCGCTTCTACTTGTTTTTCTTTTTTAACATGAACGGGCGCAATCGTACAGTTTTCTAAAACAGTCATATGTGGAAACAAGTTAAAATGTTGGAAGACCATCCCCACATCACCCCGCAAGGCGCGCAGGTGCTTCTCACTGGCAGGGACAAGTTCAGACCCCTTCTTCATCCGCCACATATTTTGACCATTTAAATAAATATCGCCGCTTGTCGGCTCTTCAAGTGTCATTAGCATCCGAATGATTGTCGTTTTACCCGAACCACTCGGACCAATAATCGCGATTTTTTCACCTGGCTTTGCTTCTAAATCGATCCCCTTTAAGACCTCTGTTTCACCAAAGCATTTATGCACATCTTTATAAGCTACAACTGCTTCTTCCAAGATACCACTTCCTTTTTTCATTTAAGCTAACGAATTGCCATTCATTTTTTGGTTTACCTTTCTTTCTAAGCGGTTAATTAAACGAGCCGACGGATAACTTAAGAGTAAAAACAAGAGGGCAACTAAAGTAAGTGGCTCCACATAATTCCATGTTTTTGCTCCGTAATCATTTGCTAATTGTAAGATCCCGACGACACCGATTGTTGAAGCCAGTGGCACTTCCTTAAACATAATAATAAAGTAATTACCAAGCATAGGGATCGTCGGCGGAATGGCCTGGGGTAAAATAATCTTTATCCACTTCTGATAAGGCGGGAAGTTAAGGGCTTTAGCCGCCTCCCATTGCCCAGCGCTCACATCTTCAATACCAGACCGGTAAACCTCACTAATATAAGTACTAAAATGAATCCCTAGACCAATCACCGCACTTAAAAAGGGACTCAAGGTAAGACCAATAAAGGGCAACTGAGGAAAGGCATAATAAATAAAGAATAACTGAACAAGTGGAGGTGTTGACCGAATAAATTCCATCGTCCAGACAACCAGCCACTGAATAAAGCCATTCGGAATCCGGCGTAAAAATAGCCAGACAAAGCCAAATACTAAAGCAAGGGCGAATGAGCTCAGTGTTAAACCGACCGTAATCCCAAGTCCCTTAATGACAAAAGGAAAAGCATCTATAAAAACATCCCAACTCCAATTTGTCATGCGACCGCCACCCCTTTCTTGGCTCTTTCTTCAAGCTTACGCGTTAAAAAGATTAAAGGTAAGGCGAGAATAAAGTAGAAGACCAAGACTAAAACATAAATAAGCGGGGCTAAGGCGATATTTGTACTCCGCATGATCTCACCGTAATATAAGATATCCGTCAGCGCGATCAAGGAAACGAGTGAGGTAGCCTTTAACATCTGAATTAAGTAATTCCCAAACTCAGGCAGCATCATCTTAAAAGCTTGCGGTAAAATAATATAACGCATGCGCTGAAAAGGGGATAAATTTAGAGCAGTAGCTGCTTCATACTGCCCCTCTGCGACTGAAAGAATCGACGTTCTCACCACTTCCGACATATAGGCCCCGTAATTGAGTCCAATCGCAAGTGCACCTACCCAAAAATCACTGCCTAAATGAATATCAAAGAGAATCGGTAGGGCATAATACAACCAAAATAATTGAACAATTAAGGAAGTCCCCCGGAACACTTCAATATAGACAGAGGAAATCATTCGAATAAGACGAAAAGGCGACAACTTCCCGAAGCCTGCTAAAAATGCTAATAAATAACCAAACACTGCCGAAGCAATCAGGATTAAAACCGTTATTTTAACCCCTTGTGCTAAGATCAGCATAATTTCTTTTATATCTGAAATGACAAACTCACTCCTTACATATTTTTTCTGCTGTCATATCTTCTTCTGGGAAGTTACGCTCACCATCAAAACCATTTGCCTCTAAAATATCAGCAATTGTGCCATCTGCCTTAAGTTCTGCTAGCTTTTCATTATAGGCTTCAAGTAATTCTGTATTATCCGGGTGAAAGGCTACCGCACCATAACTCGGAACACCTTCAATATCGGGTTGCTCAAAATCTTCAACAAACTCCAATTCATCTGAATCCGCTGACTCAAGTGCCATAAGTAAAGTCATTTCAGTACCCGTTGTTGCATCTGCCCTACCCGACTCTACAGCCGCAATTGTTGCTGGAATATCCGGTGCACTTTGAATTTGGCTCTCATCGACACCTTCACTCTTAACAAACTCATGCTCAGTCGCACCTGACATAATTGAAATAGTCGCATCTTCATTTGCTGCGATATCTGCATAACTCTTTAAATTTAAGGGATTGCCTTTCTTAACAATTAAGCCTTCACCATACTTCATATCGGGCTCACCAAAGGCTGCATTGGCACAACGCTCAGGCGTAATCGCCATCCCTGACGTAATTGCGTCATACTTACCTGCCCCAAGCCCTGGAACTAACTGATCATAGTCAGCTAAGTGACCCTCGACATGATCTATTCCCAACTCCTTAAAAACGGCTTTAGCCGTCTCAACAGAGGCACCAGTTAACTCACCCTTACTATTCTCATAGCCATAGGGCTTCTCATTAGCAAAG
>JASLIE010000117.1 GCA_030152985.1 Bacillaceae bacterium | reverse complement strand
CTAAATAGGTGTTAAACATGACTGAGGAGACAACCTCCTCTTGTCCGAAGCGTTGCTTAAAGTCTTGGATAAATAAGTGGTTGAGTGTTGAATCAATTGATTGAAAATAACTTGCTGAACTATAATGCCCTTCACCATAAGCAGGATCCATTGCCTTAAGTTCCGTTTCTTTTGTAATCGGACTGAAAATAGGTATTTTTTCTGCATGATTAAATAAATACATAGCTTCATAAAAGGAAATCACACTTTGTCCGACTAAATTTGAAAAAATGACATCCGGTTTTTTCAAGATAATATCTTGTGCAATTTGTGAAAACTCTTTATGTCCAAAGGGGACGTAGGCTTCATTAATCACCCTGCCTCCTTTTGACTCAATATAAGCCTTGGCTTGTTTATTACTTTCTTTTGGATAAATGTAATCATTCCCGATAAAATAATAGGACTTTCCATACCTTTCAAGTGAGTAATCAATCAAGGTATTGACTTGTTGATTGGGTAACTCACCCGTATAAAATATATTCGGATGATCTTCCATTCCTTCATAAAGGGTTGGATAAATTAAAATTGCGTCATAACTTTCTAAGACTGGGATTAAAGCCTTCCTGCAAGCTGACGTATAGCAACCAATGAAAATCCGAACGCCCTCTTCTTTTGCAAGGATTTCTGCCTTTTGTGCAGCTTTTTCTGGACTCGATTCCGTGTCAACTTCATAAACATCAATTAACTGATAATGATTTCGCTCAATGGCATATTTAGCTGCTTTTAATTGACCGAGCTCCGTTAAACTTGTGACGCCCGTTTCCGAAAAGAGTAACCCTACTTTTAAATTCATTTCTTTAGACCTCCTATTTGTTTCATTTTAAGAAAGCGTTTTCATTATAGGACAAAAAAATAGACTTCTTTATCCTTTATCTTAGACTTCTTTTATTTAATTTGCAAAGCTTTAAACTTTTTTTCTTTGATTTGATGCGACTTGTCTCATCCTTTTCTTCAGCATTTAAAAGTTGGCACACTTCTTGCATTAATTTATGAGTAAGTAAGGAGGAGGTGAAGTGAGATGGCTAAATCAGTTGAAGCACAACTTAGTGCCAAAGGCATTAAGGCAAATCCAAAAACACTTGCAGTTGTCACACGCAGATGGCAGGCAATTCAAGAAATGAGAAAAGAGATTACAAAGGGCAAGATAAATGACGCAGATATTAGTTTAAAAAATATAGCAGGAGGCGATCACATTGAATAAACTTGAATTACCAGTATCAGAGCTGGCAAAACTAATTAAAAATAAAGAAGTAACATCAGTCGAATTAACAAAACTATATCTCCAACAGGCTCACGACAAAAACGAAACAATTAATGCTTATATTAGCTTTAGAGATGAGCTGGCCTTAAAACGTGCTGAAGAAATGGATAAAGAAATTGCAAATGGCCATTACCGCGGGATGTATCATGGAATCCCAATGGCGATCAAAGATAATATTTACTTAAAAGATGAGGTCACTACCATGGCTTCTAAGATACATGCGGACTTTGTTTCAGATTATGATGCAACCGTCGTTAAAAAAATGGATGAAGCGGGCATTGTTCAAATCGGTAAATTAAATATGCATGAATATGCCTGGGGAATTTCTAATAACAGCCCTCATTTCGGTCCGGTTAAAAATCCTTGGAATTTAAATAAAATTCCTGGTGGTTCAAGTGGGGGGTCTGGTGCTGCGGTTGCTGCAAATATGACTGCTGCAACACTTGGAACTGATACTGCAGGTTCAATTCGAATTCCTTCATCTGCTTGTGGAATTGTCGGGTTAAAACCGAGTCATGGACGCGTCAGTAAGTACGGAGTCTACCCACTTGCTTGGTCACTTGACCATGTTGGGCCAATGACAAAGACAGTTGAAGATGCTGCAGGACTACTTGAAGTCATTTCTGGATTCGATCCAAATGATCCTACATCCGCTAATCTAGCAGTTGAACCTTTTGTTGAACGATTAAATCCAGATATGAAAGGGATTAAAATCGGAATTAATGAATCCTTCTACTTTAATGAGGTCGATCAAGAAGTAGAGACAGTGATTCGTCAAGCCATTGAGCGTTTTAAATCACTTGGTGCGGAAGTGCTTGAGGTTGAAATTGACGCACTTAAATATTCAGAGTACACAGAACTTGTCACTTCCTTATCAGAAGCAAGTGCCATTCATCACGAAGACCTCCTCACACGGGCAGATGATTTTGGGGATGACATTCGTCTTTTATTTGAAGTCGGTGAATTATTTTCATCTGTTGATTATTTACAAGCTCAGCAATTAAGACGTCAAATTAAACAAGACTTTAACAAGGTATTTAAAGAAGTTGATATTTTACTAGCACCGACATTGCCTGTTATTGCGCCTGACATTGGTAATGACAACGCTAAATTAAACGGTAAAGACGCAGATGTTATCGATCAATTTATTCGCTTTATGGGGCCAGGCAACCTCGCCGGACTCCCAGCCATGTCAGTTCCAGCCGGTCTATCAAGTGAAGGCATGCCAATTGGCTTACAAATTATTGCCAATGCCTTCGAGGAACAAAAAGTACTCAATGCAGGTTTGGCTTTTGAACAAACAAATCCACTTAAGGGTGCTAAACCAAAAGTACATTAAGAGTTTATCCTGATTGTTTAATAACAAGTTAAAAAGCCTTTCAGTTAAATTACTGGAAGGCTTTTTATTTCACTGAAAGTCACTTTATCTCAAGCACTTCTACTACTTCACTGCCTTGTGGAAGTTGAATATCAAGTTTTTCTCCGACTTTGGCCTCCTTAAGCGAAGCGGCAAGTGGTGCTTCAAGTGAAATCAGCCCTGCCTCTGCGTCCGCTTCAATCGGTGCGACAAGTTTATAAGAAACAACCTCACCATCAGACCAGCGACAAGTTATGGTCTTATCCTTTAAGGGATGATCTTTAAAGGCTTTCTCACCTTCCTGAAGCTTTTGCTCTAACTCTTTAATTTCCGCTTCAAGCCGGAACTGCTCATCAATAAAATCTCTATAACTTGCATCTTCATTAAAATCACAAAACTTACGGGCATCAACAACTTTTTTTCGTACTTCTTTCATCTTAACCTGCTTTAAATAGTCAATCCGTTCTTTCAGTTTATTTTTTTCCATCATTTTACACCTCTTTAACTTGCTATTAAGTAATTCTTGACTTAAACTAAATAAAACTTAAGGGAGATGAGTCCATGTTTTTAGGTGATTATCTTGTTATTTTAGTCTATATACTGGTCTTTATTGGCTTTATTTTAGCCATCAGACACTTGATGAAATAATCAAGTGAGTTCAGCCTTTACTTTAGGTAAGTAGCGCATGCCTCTGAAGATCCCAATCACTTGACCTTGCCTTCTGACAAAAGCAACCTTCCGCCCATTTGGGAGAATAAATAAATCCTCTCCGATAAAGTCTGCTTCAAACTTTCTTGCCTGAATCTTAAGCAGTAAGGAAGTTTCGGACTTTAGGCTAACCTCAACTCTTTGGTTTTCTTCTGTTTGATAGACACCAAAATAGACTGATGGATCAATCATTTCCTTAACTCGCTTAGGCTGCTCTTCTCGTTTGATTTGAGTGACAGTAAAAAATGTTTCTAATGTGTAGTCCTCAGCAGGCGCTTCAGCAACATTACATAAGGTCGCACAAGTAAATTCAAGTTCTTCTACAATCAACATATAAGATGAAACACCCTTAATTCCTCCACCATGTCCAACAACTTTCATCCCATTTATCTCATCAACCATCAAGCCATAGCCATACTGATTCCCATTCGGCGTCTCAACTAAGGGACTTGCCATGAAGTCTAGACTTTCTCGGCTAAGCACTGTCTCATTTAAAAAGAGTGACAGATAACGATTTAAATCACTAGCTGTAGACTTTAGGGCACCTGCCCCGTAGATTTCACCTGACTCCCACCAAGTAGGCGATAAGAAAAGTTCCTTTGCCTCATCTTTTGTATAGGCATAAATCGGCGCTTTGTTGCTTTGATTTTTAATAGATTCATAGCTAAAAAAAGACCGCTTCATTCCTAAAAGGTCAAAGACCTCCCGCCGAGCGAATTGCTCAAAACTCACACCACTTACCCGCTCGATAATTAACTGAAGGAGTGCGTAACTTTCATTTGAATAATTAAATAACTCACCCGGCTTTGCAATAAATTCAATCTCGCGTGTATTTAAGACCTCAATCATGTCTAAGACAGTGATCACTTCTCTTTCAATCTCCGGAAATTCACCAAATAAATAAACCCCGTCTGGATCATTTAAAATACTTTCTTTCCGAGCCAGATTAACCCCAATCATTCCAGGAAAACCTCCTGTATGAGTGAGTAAATGATGAATTGATAAACGCTTTTTAATCTGATCAGGTAAATTTAACTCAGGAATATATTTACTAACAAGATCTTCAACAGACAACTTATTTCTTTCCTGTAAAATCATAACTAAGACAGCAACAAGCGACTTTGTAATTGATGCAAGGCCATAAATCGTCTCTTCATTTGGTAATTCACTTTCTTTCTTAGCATAAGCTTGATAAAATACGTCTCCCTTATAGCGATAAGCTTGTGACAAACTTGCTATATTATCTGAAATCAGTCTTTCTTTTAACCCTGCCTGCATAATTAATCCTCCTTATTTAAAAAACTGCTGAAAATCAGCAGTTTTATTCGCGCATTTTTCGCATCATATTTAATTTAGCTACCGGTTCTTTCACTTTCGTTTTAACAACCATTAAAGGGTGAGGGGCACGTTCAATTTCATTTCCTTTTTCATCCCACAAGACTTCAATTTCTTGTGTATGATGGGTAAATCCTGGCCCATAAAACTCGACTGTATCGCCGAGACCAAAATTATTTCTTTGTTCAATTGTTGCAATCTGCGTCTCCGGATCATAGTCAAGTACTTGCCCGATAAATGTATAACGCGGAATTTTACGTC
>JASLIE010000019.1 GCA_030152985.1 Bacillaceae bacterium | reverse complement strand
GAATCAGAAGAATTATTTTCACTTCTTGATTCGGTCAGACTGCCTAAAAAACTAACGAAATCAACTGAAGAAACAAGCTTTATTGCAACGGCATTATATCGCTTGGCGTTAGAAACAAATATAGAAATTATTGAGCGTCATGCGCACCTCTATCTACCTGAGTATGCTGAGCTCGGTATGGATGCACAAGTAGGTGTACCTAAATTTAGTTCGGCTAGTGGGTTTAAAGAAGATGATAAAAAAGATAATGATGATGCAAAAGAAGATGAAGAGCTTCAAGATGATGAGGATTCGGTAAGTGAAGAAGATTTAGAATCAGAAGATGATATGACTTTATTTGATCCAAAGCAAAAAAATCTTGTCTTACGTAACCCGAATGATTATAACTTTGTCATTAAAGCGAAGTATGAGAATAAAGAGTTAGTAATGAGTTTAGAAAGAATTGAACAAACAGATGCAAGTGTTTTTAAACCGGTAGTTCGTAATGAAGAAAAGTTACAACCACGTACTGTTGAAAGATATAGTCCGAAAATATTGACTAAAGAAGCGTATGAAATTGAACCGGGTACAGAAGGGAGTAGAGTAGAAGTCTATCGGGAAGAATTAAGTTCAAAAGGTGATTTAATTAGTGAAGAGTTTTTAAACCGTAATTTTTACCCTCCAAAACCTAAGGTTGTACTTGTATCAACTATGACAGAAGACGAAATTGATGCAAGAGAAGAAGAAGAAAGAGAAAAGGAAGAAAGAGAAGCAAATAATCTAAACGATTTAGATACTGAATCACTTGAAGAAGCAGTTGAGGCAGAACTTGAATCTATTGAGGACACGACAGAGATTGATTCAGTATTAACAAATGAGGTATATGAGAGTATCCTAATCAAAATGATACAAGATTATATAGAAAATGAAATGAATGGTGAACAACCATAAAGGAAAAGGGGATAAAGATGAGTCGTAAGTCAATTATTGATGTTTTGCTTGCTCAAGGTTATGTAACTGAAGAGCAAATTATTGAGGTGAACTCCACACGTCCAAGTGACTTGAAAATTGAAGATGCTTTACTAAAAGAAGGATTATTAACTGAACAAAAGTTAGTTAAAGCACGTGAGATTCATCTCGGTATACCATTAGTTGATGTTCAAGACTATCCTTTTGAGCCTGAAGTTGTCCAGTTAATAAGTGAAGACTTTGCTAAACGTCACAATGTTATCCCACTGAGTATAGATGAGGGGAACTTGTACGTTGCAATGGTTGATCCAACAGATTTTTTTGCTCTTGAAGATTTACGTATGACAACTGGGTTGAAAATCATTCCACGTTTAACAACAAAACAAGCACTTAATCAAGCAATCATGAAAAACTTTGGTATTCAAGAGTCTTTAAAAGATGTGATTTCAGAACTTTCAATTGATTCGCAAACTGAGGAGTCAAAGATGGACGAGGATTCCCCGATTATAAAATTAGTTAATCAAATTGTTGAGAATGCGATTACGCAGGGTGCATCTGATATTCATTTAGACCCTCAAGAACATGATTTTAGAGTAAGATATCGGATTGACGGGGTTATTCGTAATGATAAAACGTTGCCCAAAAGTATGCAGAATGTAATAACTGCACGAATCAAAATAATGGGCGAACTTAATATAACTGAAAGTCGAATTCCTCAAGACGGTAGAATCAAAATGACACTTGGGACACGGCATGTTGACATTCGTTTATCAACTTTACCTTCTGTTTATGGAGAAAAAATAGTTATGCGTATTTTAGATTTAGGCAGTACACTTATGCAACTTGATAAGTTAGGCTTTACCGAATCAAATGAAATGAATTTTAGAAGCATGATTAATCGACCGAACGGAATTGTATTAATCACAGGTCCAACAGGTTCAGGTAAATCATCTACACTTTATGCAGCTTTAAATGAGCTGAATTCTGAAGAAGTAAATATTATTACTGTCGAAGATCCTGTTGAATATAGGTTAGAGGGGATAAACCAAGTACAGGTGAATGAAAATTCTGGTTTAACATTTTCTGCAGCCTTACGTTCCATACTAAGGCAAGATCCTGACATTGTCATGGTTGGTGAAATTCGGGATTATGAAACAGCTCAGATATCAATTAGAGCCTCTTTAACGGGTCATTTAGTATTAAGTACTTTACATACCAACAGTGCTGTTGCAGCACTCACAAGGTTAACTGATATGGGGATAGAGCCATTTTTAATTACTTCTTCAATTAGTGGAATTATAGCACAGCGATTAGTGCGTAGGAACTGTCGCGATTGCTCAATTGAAGTCAAACCAACCGAACAGGAAGTTGAAATGTTTAAATCACATGGGATTGAAGTAAATACACTTCATAAAGGCCAAGGCTGCTCAAATTGTGGAGAAACAGGTTATCGTGGACGTTTAGCAGTACATGAGGTCTTGGTTATAGATGACGAAGTAAGACGTATGGTGATTCAAGAGGCAAGTGCGAGTGAAATTACAGATTATATGAAAACACAAGGTATGAAATACTTAATTGATGATGGTTTACTTAAAGCAAGTCAGGGACAAACAACGGTCGAAGAAGTCCTAAAGATTGCTGCAATGGATGACTAGAGAGGGGTAAAAAAGATGTATGACATTGATCAATTATTGACTGAAGCATATGATATGCGCGCATCAGATTTACATATCACTGTAGATTCTCCACCAGTCTTTAGGGTGAACGGAAGATTACGTATTCGTGGCGAAGAAGTTGTGACGGATTTATTGGCTGAGCAAATGGGGAAAAAGTTAACAGGCGAGAAGTTATGGCCTAAATTTTTAGAACAAGGAGAAATTGACTTTTCTTATGAAATAAGTGGTGTTTCACGTTTTAGGTTAAACGTTTTTAGACAAATGAAAAGTGTGAGTATCGTTGCCCGTGTTATTCCAGATAAAATTCCGAGTCTCGAACAGTTAAATATGCCATCGGTTCTTCAAGATTTAGCAAAAATACCTCATGGCTTAATTCTAGTCACTGGTCCAACAGGGTCAGGTAAATCAACGACACTTGCTTCAATGATTGATTACATTAATCGTCGTGAAG
>JASLIE010000001.1 GCA_030152985.1 Bacillaceae bacterium | reverse complement strand
ACTATCGGAGGGAAATACATGAGAAATAAAAGCTTTCAATCATTGATGGCAGCGACATCAGCTGTTGTCTTTTTTTTAACATCTCTTATTCCTACTAGCCCTGTTATTTTAGCGGCTGAGGGCATGAGTGCAAGCGAAATCTATGAAGCTGACATAGATGAGGAAGTCCAACTAGAAGAACCGGACCAGACTCCTGAAGCACCTGAAGAAATAGAACTAGAGGTAGAAGAGAAAAAAGACACCGAACAAAATCAAACTAAAGTAAAAACAGAAAAAGAAGGAAAGAAAAAGAAGGTTATCGAACCAATTAAAGAGAAGAAAGAGGAATTAAGTGAAGATGAAAAAGCATCTGATCCTGCTCCTTTTAAAATTAAACACCAAGCGATCACGCAAATTTCACTTAAGAAAGACCTCACTGTAAAAGCTAATGTCCCACAAGCTCAAGAAGTGACACTAACATATCAAACTGCTAATAACATGACAAAAGAAACAGTCAAACTTGAACGCCAAGGTGAGACAGATGATTTTTCACTTACTTTAGATAAGGATCTTTTAAAAGACACTTTTTGGTCACCCACATTCTATTACACAATCCAAGCGATGAATGACCAAAAAGAAACAATTGAAACAGATACATATGAGGTAAGTGTTGAACAAAATACCCAAATAAACACACAAGACATGCCACATTTATTAATTACTGAACTTGTACCTGATACACGTAATGTGAATAAAAAGGATGCCTATGAATTCATTGAAATTTATAACAATTCCAATCAAGCTATCAAGATGAGTGATTATAACATCATTTATCGTTATCCTGATGGGAAATCCGATTTAATTTGGGAAATTACTGATGATAAATACATTCAACCACAAGATGCTTTTATTGTTTGGATCCATAACGACGGGAATAAGCATTTAACACTTGATGATTTTAATCAACAATTCGGACTTTCTTTAACTGAAGATAAAGTTGCCATTATTGAATCTGTAGGATTGGCTAACACTGCTGAACGTACAATTGTTTTAGCTGATCAAAACTTAAAGGAAATCACGTCTGCAAGCTATCAAAAAGATCATGTCAAAGCCGATCAAGGCATTATTTATCAATACCCTCTCTCAGGAAATGCTATGAAGATGGTTGGTTTAAGTGAGACAATTACACCTACGCAGCTAATTGCAGGACAGGTTCCTGAGCACCCTGTAGACATGCAAGAGCAAGAAACAGAAACATTGAAAATTACGCATAAGCCTATTGAAAAAATTGATAACAAAACAAATGTGACAATCAATGCCACAATTCCACAAGCAAAAGAAGCCTTTATTACTTATCAAACAAACAAGGGGATGCCGACCGAGAAAATAGCTTTAAAAAATGATGGGGAAAGCGATGATTTTTACCTAACGCTAACAAAAGACAGCTTAGCAGAGATTCTTTGGGCACCTACCTTTTATTACTCTATCGAAGCAAGAGATGCAAACAATCAAGTGACTCAAACAGATAAATATCAAGTAGAAGTTGAACTCAACGAAAGTTTTGATAGCCAAAGTTTGCCAAGTCTATTAATTACTGAACTCATGCCTGACACCGTCAATGTTAATGGGTCAGACGCCTATGAATTTATTGAGATCTATAACAATACAAACCAAGCAATTAATTTAAGTGACTATCAACTTATCTATCGATATCCTGATGGTAAACCTGATCAACTTTGGCCATTTCAAGAAAATAAAATAATTCCAGCCCAAAGTTCTTTTGTTGTTTGGATTCATAATTCAGGTAACAAGCACTTAAATCTAGATGACTTTAATACTTATTATAACCAAACACTTAAAGAGTCAGAGCTAACAATTATAGAATCAGATGGCTTAGCTAATGGAGCAGAACGAACGCTTATTATCGCTGATTCTTATAAAAATGAAATCTCATCTGCTACTTATAATGAAAACGGTAAAGAAGTTGTTGCAGATCAGGGTATTCTTTATCGCTATCCTTTATTAACGAGTGAGATGACTAAGGTTGGCCTTGGTCTCAACGGGACACCTGGCAAACTATTAAGCGGACAAGTGCCAGATACACCAGTTAAAATTAAAATCAAAGGAGAAGCACCACGCATTAAACATGAAAAACCTATCCTAGATAGTGAAACAGACATTGGTTCCGATATCGAGTTAAAAGTTAAAGTTAGTTCAGAAGAAACTCTACTTGGCGTGAACATTCATTTAAGTCAAAGTAAGAACTTAGCAAAAGAAATCAAAGCACTTAAAGAAACAAATGAGCCAGGAGTTTACACATTAAAAATCCCTCATGAAAGTATTTGGAGCGATAGGCTTTATTATGAATTTTCTGCTGCAAATGAGTCTGGGGAAACAAGAACAGAAACTTTTGAACTTGATTTACCACAAGTAGAAATCGATTATCAAAAACTTCCCGAGCTTTTAATTACGGAACTTGTTCCAGATAGTTCTAATGTGAATAGTCTCGATGCCTATGAGTTTATTGAAGTCTATAATAATACAAATAAACCTATTGATTTTAATGATTACGTCATTCGTTATCGCTATCCGAATGTTGGAAAACCAGGAGATCTAATTTGGGAAGCCGAAACACAAGATAAAATGATGATTAATTCTAAAGAAGCCATTGTCTTATGGATTATCAACTCTGGCAATGAGCATTTGAGCGATAAGGACTTTAACCGTAACTATCAAACTCATCTAGTAGAAGGTGAGAATTTATTCCGTCTTCATTCAAATGGAATGGCAAACGGAACTGAACGGACGCTTGTTATTGCAAGTAAAACCGGACACGAGGTCTCACGCGCGAGCTACAATACAGATGTAAATATCAAAGATGTTGCTGCTGATAAAGGTATTCTCTATCGTTATCCACTTGATGGGACAACTGAACTTTCTAAAATAAGTGCTGGAGAGCTATCTGCAACACCTGGTCAAGTCTTAGCCGAACAAGTACCTAAAGAAAGTGTTATCAAAGCGACCGATAAGCAGGCACCTAAAATCGAAGACTTAACAAAACAAAACGAAATAAAAGCTGAAGAAACCCTAGATCTGGAAGCTAAAATAACAGATGATCAACAGGTTAAAGCAGTGAGTGTTTTTTATCGTACAGATTCAGATCAAGTATTTACTGAAGTTAATCTAGAGGAAAAGACGCCCCATCATTTCACACTGACAGTATCTGAAGCTGAGTTTATTGGAAGAGATTCACTCGACTATTACTTTGTAGCAAGCGACGGTACACATACAAGTAAAACAGAGGTCAACACTCTTAAAATAAAACAAAAATCAAAAGAAAAAGGGCTTCGTTTAAATATTGATGAAAATGAACTTGTCTCTCAAGAAACTTTAATTAAAGCAACACCCGCAGAAAATACCGAAACGTCTGTTTTCATTAATGATAAAAAATTAAAAAACGCTGAAAAAGCACTTGAATCTGATGCCTTCTTTGCTTTTGAAGTTCGAAAAACAGATTTATATTTTAAAAACGGGGTTACAA
>JASLIE010000262.1 GCA_030152985.1 Bacillaceae bacterium | reverse complement strand
CTTTGGGCGATCCTTATATTAAAGGTTCAAGATAAAAAAAAGACTACATACTCGTTATGTAGTCTTTTTTTAAACGGGAGGATAATATGAAAAGAAATGTTTTAATAATTGGTGCAAGTGGAGATATTGGACAAGCAATTGCGCGTAAGCTAGTATCCTCTGATTATCAGCTTCTGCTTCATTATCATCAGGGAGAAAGAGCGATTAAAGAGCTTTTAAAGGAATTACCAGAAGAAAGTGTTTTAGCTGTGTATCAAGCAGATCTAAATGATGAAGCTTCCTTACAGTCAATGCTTCATCAAATCGTTTTTCCAGTTCATGCAGTTGTTTTTGTAAGTGGAATCAGTCATTTTGGTCTATTTCAAGACACATCAAGTCAAAGTATGGAAACAATGTTAAATATTCATGTAAAGGCACCTTGGCTCATAACTCGACACTTTTTAAATCCAATGATTAAAAATCATTATGGTAAATTCATTTTTATTACTTCGATTTGGGGTGAAGTTGGTGCGAGTAATGAAGTCATTTATTCATCTGTTAAAGGGGCTCAGAATAGTTTTATAAAAGCATTAAGTAAAGAAGTTGGTCCAAGTGGTATCTCTGTCAACGGAGTCAGTCCAGGATTTATTAAAACAAAAATGAATGCTCATTTAAATAAAGAAGAAGAAAATGAAATCATTTCAAATATTCCATTAAACCGTATCGGCTTACCAAATGATGTAGCAAATACAGTTGATTTTTTAATGAGTGATACATCTAGTTATATACAAGGTGAAATTATTAGAGTTACTGGTGGTTGGTCATAATTTAAGAAATAGAAAAGAGATTGTAAAAATAACTTCAAAGTTAGATTGCAATTCCTTAATATATTAGGTAAAATTGAACAAAGGACTGCATTGAAATGAGGTTTATTCATGGAAAAAACCGAATGGTATTTCGAATATGAATTAAAGTATAATCGTCCCGGTCTCTTAGGAGATATATCTACGTTATTAGGCATGTTGTCAATTAACATTATTATGATTAATGGAATTGAGAATTCTAAACGTGGTATGCTACTTCTTTCTCAGTATGATGAAAATATTGAAAGGTTACGTTGTATACTCGAAGAAGTTGACACAATTCAAATTACAAAGTTAAGAAAACCAAAATTAACAGACCGTTTAGCAGTTAGGCACGGAAAATATATTCATCTAGACTCTGTTAATCGAAAGACAGTAAAGTTTGTTCGCGGTGAGTTTGGTATTTTAGTTGATTTTATGGCTGAACTCTTTAAAAGCGATGGACACAAATTAATTGGTGTTAGAGGTATGCCAAGAGTTGGTAAAACAGAAGCAATTGTTGCAGGTAGCGTAAGTGCAGATAAAAAATGGTTGTTTGTTTCAAGCACAATGTTGAAACAAACCGTACGTAATGAACTAATTGATGGTGAGTATACAGATGATCATATCTATATTATTGATGGTGCAGTGTCACAACAACGAGCAAATGAAAAACATTGGCAATTAATACGTGAGGTCATGTCTTTACCGACAATTAAAGTTGTGGAGCATCCTGATATATTCGTTCAGTCAACGCATTATCGTTTAGAAGACTTTGATTACATTATTGAAATTCGCCGGCATAAAGATGAAGAAATTACTTATGAACCTTTAAGTCAAAACGGTTTTATGTTTGATATTTGAAGTGGAAGGTGTTAAAAAATGGATATAGGTTCACAATTAAAAGAATCAAGAGAATTAAAAAAACTAACGTTAGATGATATTCAAGAAATAACAAAGATTCAAAAGAGATATCTAGAGGCTATTGAGGAGAACAATTTTTCTGTTTTACCTGGTAAGTTTTATGCACGTGCATTTATCAGAGAGTATGCAGAAGCATTAGATATGGATCCGGATGAGCTCTTAAGCCGGTTTAAACCAGAAGAAAATGAGATTGAAGAGCCTGAACCAGTTGCTTATTCGCGCATGGATAGAAGTTCAAAGATTGATGAACAAAAGGCTGCATCAATCTTTTCTCACATACCAACACTCATAGTTGTTTTACTTGTCATTGCAATCATAGTTGTTGCTTGGATGTCGATTAGACAGGCAAAACCGCCAGAAGAAATCATTGATAATAATGAAACAGATGAAGTGATTCGAGAACCTGTAGAATCACCTGAAGATAAGGTAGAAAAAGAAGTAGCAGATGAAGACGAAAATGACGAAAATGACGAGGAGAAAGAACAATTAGCTAAGGCAAGTTTTGAAGTCGTAGAAGTAGGTGAAGGTCAGTCACCTGAATCAACTGTCGACTTTAACTACACTAGTGATAAAGTTGAGCTAGAGTTTGAGGTAAAAGCAGATTCATATCTTGAACTTAGAGGAGATAGTGGAGAAGTTTATTATAGTGATATATTATCAGCTAATTCATCAGAAACAATTTATGACTTATCTTCTGAAGAAAAAGTTTATCTTAATATAGGAAATGCTTCAGGTATTACATTTAAGATTAATGATGAAGCATTTGAATATCCTGTAGATCCAGATGCTAAAGTTCATCAAAAATATTGGATAAATCTTAATAAAAATTGAGTAAATACCCCTTTTTATTAAGGGGTATTTCTATTTAAAGGAGAGAAATAATGAACTTACCGAATAAAATTACCATTACACGGATTTTTATGATACCGCTTTTTATTATCGTTCTATCATTTAACTTTGATTGGGGAAGCTTAGAAATAGGATCGAATACTCTTCCTATTACACAATTAGTAGCAAGCATTATTTTTATACTAGCTTCAATGACTGATTGGTTAGATGGTTACATAGCTAGAAAGTATAATTTAATTACAAATATGGGGAAATTTTTAGATCCTTTAGCCGACAAACTCCTTGTTTCAGCTGCCTTTATTCTACTTGTTGAATTAGGTATTGCACCAGCCTGGATTGTTATTATTATTATTAGTAGAGAGTTTGCAATTACAGGATTTAGACTTGTCGCTTCTGGTGAGGGTGTTGTATTAGCTGCTAGCAGTATGGGAAAATTAAAAACAGTTACTCAAATACTCGCAATTATTTTCCTTATGCTAAATAATTTTCCTTTTTCATACATTTCATTACCAATAGACATGATCATGTTATACCTTGCGCTTATATTTACAGTTTGGTCAGGAGCAGATTATTTTATTAAAAATTGGAATGTTTTCCGTGATTCAAAATGATAGCTAATGCGGAGATTATTGGAGTCGGTACAGAGCTTTTGCTTGGTCAGATTGCAAATACAAATGCACAATGGCTGTCTAAACAACTTTCAAAGCATGGTATTAACACATATTATCATACAGTTGTAGGTGATAATTTAAATCGAGTTAAAGAAGCATTTAAAGTTGCGGATAAACGGGCCAATGTAATTATAGTAACAGGTGGTTTAGGACCAACAGACGATGACTTAACTCGTGAAGCTTATCAGGCAATTTATCAAGATGATATGTTTTATGATGAAGCATCGCTTTTAAAAATAGAAAAGTATTTTGAAGATAATCAGCTTCAAATGACGCAAAATAATAAGCGCCAAGCTCGTGTCTTTAAAAAAGCAATTATTATTCAAAATAAAGTTGGGATGGCACCAGGTATGATTATAAAAAAAGAAAATTCAACCTGGGTATTTCTCCCCGGCGTTCCAAAAGAAATGAAGCAGATGACTTTAGATAATGTGATTCCTTATTTAAAAAATAATTATCAAACAGAGTCACTTTATTCAGAAACATTAAATTTTATCGGAATCGGAGAGTCACATTTAGAAGAGGAAATATTCGATTTAATTAAAGAGCAAACGAATCCAACGATCGCTCCTCTTGCAACAAATAGAGGTGTTACAGTTCGACTAACAGTTAAAGCTAAATCAGAGAAAAAAGCCAATATGCTATTAAAAAAGACTAAAGAAAAAGTATTAGATCGTATCGGAAAATATTATTACGGATCAGATGATTTAACAATTGAAGAAAAATTGGTTGAATTACTAAAGAAAAATCAACTGACAATTGCAAGTGCAGAAAGCTTAACGGGTGGAAGATTTTCAAGTAATATTGTTTCAGTAAGTGGTGCAAGCAACGTACTCAAAGGAGCGATTGTAAGTTATTCAGAGGATGTTAAAATAAACACTTTAAATATTCCAAAAGAAGTCATTGGGAACGGAACAGTAACAAAAGAAACAGCCGAATGGATGGCTAATCAAGTAAGTTACTTACT